>CAYSYY010000299.1:892-5014 GCA_964435265.1 uncultured Gemmatimonadota bacterium | reverse complement strand
TGCTCCATTTCGCCCTGGCCGCGGTGTTCCGGATCGACGCCGACACCGTCATCATCACCTCGACCGCGGCGGTCATGTCCCCCGCCTTCATCGGGCCGGTCGCCAGTGCCCTCGGAAACCGCGAGATCGTGGTCTCGGGCCTCACCACCGGCGTGGTCGGGTACGCGGTGGGGAACTACCTCGGTCTGGGGCTAGCGGGTCTGATGCGGCTCGTCGTCTGATCCTCCGGTCAGCGGAAGTGCCGGACGATCTTCTGACTCATCTCGGTGGCGATCAGGCGCACGGCGTCGTTGGTGAGCATATCGGCCGACTTCGGCTCCCCCGAAGCGTCGAGCAGGGCGCGCTTGTTCTCCGGCAGATCGTTGATGCTCCCCTGGTACCGGATCCACTTCGCCTCGTCGGTAACCGTCTGGGTAACGTCATCCCCCTTGATGATCCGCCCCGTGGCGACCTCGACTATCTGGTAGCTGGCCGCGACCTCGACGGTGCGACGGGCGGTGTACTCGCGGTAGAAGATCTCCACCGGAACCTTCACGTCCTTGCCCGTGGAGTCCTTCACCGTCCGCGTTATGGTATTGGTGCGTTCCACGAAGCTGGGGCTGACGCTCTGCTCCGAGATCTGGGTGAGGGAGCCGGTGATGAAGAAATCGATTCCCTCGAGTTCGCCGATCCGGGTGGCGGTCTCGGGATCGATGGCGCCCGAGATGGTCAGTTCATGCTCTCTCAGCACTTCCTCGAGGTGGGCGCGGGTGGCGAAGACGGCGAACTCCAGTTCGGCGTTCACACAGGCGTTGGTGAGGTGTTCGGTCAGTGCCGAGGCATACTGGAAGCCATAGCTGGTGGTGTTGCGGAAGGGCAGCACCGCCACCCGGCTGACCGCCGCCTCATAGGCCGCGTCGCGTCGCGCTGCAGCGTCGCGGAACTCCGGCACCGTTTCCAGGGCCAGGCCGAACTTCTCGTACGCGCCCCGGTTGTCCCCCGCCGCTTCGAGCCGGACGGCCCAGCGGTAGTAGGCGTCGGCGATGAGGTTGAGGGTGCCGCTCTCCTCGCTGCTGGATTCGGCCCAGCGCAGGGCGGGACGGTACCAGGCGGTGATGGCCTGCTCGAACTCCCCGGCGTCGCGGGCGCGGTCGCCAAGCCGGAGGTGCGCCTGCCAGAGCCGCTGCCGGGTGTCGCCGAAATACCCGACCAGTTCGACCACCTTCAGGTACTCGGCGATGGCGCTCTCCCAGTCGCCGTCGTCGTAGAAACGTCCGGCGCGCCCGTAGTGGTACTGCCGGCCGCTGGTGCGGGCCCGCTCGCGCAGGACCTCGACGTCTCCGGTCGTTATCGTGATCCCGTGCCGGGTCAGGCGGGCCAGGAATCGCTCGGCGTCCTCGTAGGTGCCGACTGCATCGATCCAGAGGTTCTCGCCCTCCCGGGTCGAGGCCCGGGTCATCAGCTCCTCCCAGGCCGCCGGGGCCACGCTGCGCAGGTGGTCTTTCGCAACGTCGTACTCGGGGCGGCGGTCGAGGGCGTCGAGGTCCTCTTCGGCCGCCCGCAGGTACTCGCCGGAGCTCTCCAACCGCAGCGCCCGCTTGTAGGCCCGCTTGTACGCACAGCCCGCCGCCAGCGCCGGCAGCAGCAGGGCGCCCAGGAGCAGGCCCAGACAGGGGGATCGAAAGGTTCTCATGGTCCTCACACTACCGAGACCGGACCGACGGTGTCAACGCTGCGCCCCGCGGCCCTGGGGCGTTGTCGCAGTATGTCCCGGCGGAATCAGCGATACCGCCCCGGCACGGAACTGGCGGTGCGGTCACCGCGCCGGTATCCTTGGATCGGGGATCGTACCGGAGGGGAGTATCGACTCAGTGTGCAGCCGCGGCGCGGGGTGAAAGGGGCGGAGGAACATGCGGGACGAAGAGAAGATCAGGCTGGGGATCAGCAGCTGCCTGCTGGGCGAGAAGGTGCGCTACGACGGCGGGCACAAGCTCGACCGCTGGCTGCGCGACGAGCTGGGACGGTGGGTCGACTACATCCCGGTCTGTCCCGAAGCCGAGTGCGGGCTCGGCATTCCGCGTGAAGCCATGCGTCTGGTCGGGGATCCGGCCGCCCCCCGGCTCGTCACCATCACGACCGGCCTCGATCACACCGACCGGATGCAGGCGTATGCCCGGCGGCGGGTCCGGGAGCTGGAGGCCGAGGAACTCTGCGGCTTCATCTTCAAGTCGGGGTCACCTTCGAGCGGGATGGAGCGGATCAAGGTCTACGACCGTAACGACGTGCCTTTTAAAGTCGGCACCGGGATCTTCGCCCGTATCTTCATGGACCACTTCCCCCTCCTGCCGGTCGAGGACGAGGGGCGACTGCATGATCCCCGGCTGCGGGAGAACTTCATCGAGCGGGTGTTCGTGATGAAGCGGTGGCGGGATCTGGAACGGGCGGGGCTCACCCGCCGGGCCCTGGTGGACTTCCACGCCGGCCAAAAGCTGCTCGTCATGAGCCACAACCAGGCGGCGCTCCGGCGGCTGGGTCGGCTCATTGCGGAACTGAAAGGGCTGCCGATCCGGGCGGCCGCTGAAGAGTACGTGGCCGGGCTCATGGCCACCCTGAAACGGCCGGCCACGGCGAAGAAGCACACCAACGTCCTGCAGCACGTCATGGGGTACTTCAAGAAGGTGCTCACGGCTGAGGAGAAGCAGGAGCTGCTCGAGCTCGTCGGACGCTATCACGACGGGCTGGTGCCGCTGATCGTGCCGATCACCCTGCTCAACCACCACCTGCGCCGGCACGGTCCCGACTACCTGCGGCGGCAGCATTACCTCGAGCCGCACCCGGTGGAACTGAAACTGCGGACGTGGCTCTGAGCGGAGCCGGCTGCGGGCGTCAATTGCCGTTGACGCAGGGTGGCGGAAACCGTTTCGTATAGGGCCTCAGGGGGCGTAGTTCAGTTGGTTAGAACGCCGGCCTGTCACGCCGGAGGTCGCGAGTTCAAGTCTCGTCGCTCCCGCCATTCTGTTAACCGCGGACGGCTCGACCGCCCGCGGTTTTTCTTTTAGACTCACCAGCAGACGCACCTATCCGGACCCGATACCGACAGGAGCGGACCGTGGACCTGTGCCAGTACATGACCCCGGAGGGGCTCGAGGCCCGTTTCGCGGAGGTCGAGATCCTGCGCGAGGCGGGGGAGAAGGAAACCGACGCCGAGATCGGCCATCGGCTGCTGACGGCGGCGGCCCTGCGCGAGCTGCTTGAAGCCCACGATGCCCAGGTGATCGATGAACTGCTGAACCGGCTCGAGGTGGAGTACCTCGACGATCTCACCATCGTGCTGGAGATCTGCACGCAGAACACAGTCGAGGAGGAACTGCGCACCGGCGGACTCTTCCGGGAGATCAACGCCTCGTGAGGGTGCCGGCGCTCCGTTTCCTGGTCATTCCGTTCCTCCTCGGTCTGTTCCCGGCGGTTCCCCTCGCGGCCCAGGTGAGCAGTACGGCCGGGGCGGGAATTTCGGTGCCGGGGAACGATGTAACCCGACCGGGCGAGACGGTTACGACGGGCGGTGCGGCCCGGGCCAATGATGCCATCCAGACGAGCGGCGGGGTGTCGGCCGCCGATCTGGCGGTGCTGCGGTTTCGCGAGATCGGTCCGGCCGTGACCGGCGGGCGGGTGCACGATGTCGAGGCATTGGCGCACGATCCGTCGGTGATCTACCTGGGCGCGGCCGGCGGGGGGGTGTGGAAGAGCGAGAACGCCGGCACGACCTGGCGGCCGCTCTGGAACGACCTGCCCAACTCCTCGGTGGGCGACATCGCCGTCGCACCGTCGGATCCAAACATCCTCTACGTCGGCACCGGCGGTCCCAACAACCGGCAGAGCACCCTCTACGGCAACGGAGTGTGGCGCTCCGACGACGCCGGGGAGACGTGGCGGCACCTGGGGCTGGTGGAGACCCGGCACATCGGCCGCATCCGGGTGCATCCCGGGGATCCCGACATCGCCTGGGTGGCGGCGCTGGGCAATCTCTGGAAAGCCGATCCGGAGCGGGGGATCTTCAAGACCACCGACGGCGGGCGCCACTGGCGCAAGGTGCTCTTCGTCGACGAGGACACAGGGGCGGTGGATCTGGTCATGGACCCCACC
>CAYSYY010000299.1:0-882 GCA_964435265.1 uncultured Gemmatimonadota bacterium | reverse complement strand
CGTTGAGCGCATCGCTGCGACGATCCCAGACGTGTCGTCGCTGACGCCAGGAGTGAAGCGACTCACCGAGCCGAGCGGCGTATCGGTAGTCGCCGAGGTGGCTGCTTGGCGCGATCATCCCGACGTGCTGTACGCCGCCACCTACCAGCGGCGGCGCCGGACCTGGGGCTTCGACGGCGGCGGTCCGGGAAGCGGCATCTGGAAGACCGCCGACGGAGGCCGCACCTGGACCGAGTTGACCACCGGCCTCCCCTCAGGGGACAAGGGCCGGATCGGGCTGGCCGCGGCGGCCACCGCGCCGGGTGTGGTGGTGGCCACGGTGGAGCACCGCAGCGAGGGTGGGATCTACCGCACCGCCGACGGCGGGGCGCACTGGGAGATGGTCAGCCCCCTCAATCCCCGCCCGATGTACTACAGCCATATCTACCTCGATCCCACCGACGCCGACCGGATCTTCGTGCTCGGCACCACCTCCTCGGTCTCCGACGACGGCGGCCGCACTTTCCGGCGCCTGCCCACTTCGCCGGTCTACGATATCGGCGTGCACGCCGACCACCACGCCCTCTGGATCGATCCGAACGACCCAGAACACCTGCTGCTGGGCGGCGACGCCGGGCTCTACATCTCGTGGGACGGCGGGCGGACCTGGCTGCGGGTCAACAACCTCGCCATCGGCCAGTTCTACGGCATCGGCGTGGACATGAGCGAGCCGTACCGGGTCTACGGCGGGATGCAGGACACCCACTCCTGGATGGGACCGAGCCGGACCCGCCGGTTCATCGGCCTCATCAACGATGACTGGCAACAGATCGGATTCAGCGACGGCATGTATGCCCGCCCAGATCCGCTCGATCCGCGGCGGGTGTACGTCGATGCTCAGGG
>CAYSYY010000298.1:0-5034 GCA_964435265.1 uncultured Gemmatimonadota bacterium | reverse complement strand
CCGTCCAGACCGCGGGATCCCCGGCGATGATCCGCCGCGCTTCGACCCGGGCCGCCTCGACCGTCTCCCAGGCGGCTGTCAGGGTGACCGCCCCGACCACGCTCACCAGCCGCAGGGCCGTGATCTCCCCCAGGCTCGTGATCGAGAGGGAGCGCTCCCCGCCGGCGAGCAGACGGCGGTAGATCAGGATCTGCAGTTCGTTCAGACGCCGGGCCGGCACGTCGGCCGGCACGATCCGGAAGCACTGGATGCCGGTATCGGGGGAGTGCAGGGGTTCGGTATCTGGCCCGGTCTCGAGACGGGCGTGCAGCTCCGCCATCACCGCGACCGGCTGCCGCAGGCTCGTCCGCACCCCGGTGAGCCCCCGGTGCAGGATGGAGGTCACCAGGGGCAGGGCGGTGAAGGGCCGGGTCGAGGGCACCGATTTGGTTCCCGGATTCGGCTCGAGCGAGTCGGGGCGGTTGAAGTAGTCGGCGTGCAGAGCCATTCGGTACAGGTCCTCAGGGCGCCGGGTGAAGAGCAGTGAGGAAGGAATCGGCACCTCGAACTGTTTGTGCGGGTCCCATGATACCGAATCGGCCCGCTCGATGCCCGCGAAGAGGTCGGCCCGTTCCGGCAGCAGCCGGTAGGCCAGACCGTAGGCGCCGTCGACGTGCAGCCACACCCCGTATCCGGCGCATAGATCGGCGATCGCGGCCACCGGATCCAACGAACCGGTCGAGGTCGTGCCGGCCGTGGCCACCACGGCGACGACCTCCCGCCCCTGTGCAATCGCGGCGTCCTCGAGCTTCTCACGCAGATCGCCGGGATCCATACGGCGGCCGGCATCGACGCGTACCGTCACCAGGCTGCGCTCCCCCAGCCCCAGCATCCGCACGGCGTGCCTCAGGCTGAAGTGGGCGTCCTCGGAGGCCAGTACGGCCAGGCGTTCCGGCGCCGCGAATCCCCGCACTCCGGTCGCGACGTAGGAGAAACCCTGCTCCTCGGCCCGCCGGTGCAGGGCCAGGTAGAGGGCCTGCTGGTTGGCGTAGGTGCCGCAGTACATGATCGTGCCGCCGAAACCGGGCAGTCCCAGCAGACCGGCCAGCGCTTCGCAGGCCAGCTCCTCGAGCACCGCCGCTCCGGGGGAGACCTGCCAGTTGGTAACCCCCTGGTTCCAGGGCAGACCCCACTCGGCCCCGAAGAGCGCCCCCGGTTCGGGACGGCAGTTGAACATCGACTGGAAGGTGGGCAGGTCGTAGCGCATGAGGTGCGGGGCGAGCCGCTCATCGAGCAGCCGTCCGATCTCGGTCAGCTCGAGGCCCTTCTCGCTGAAGGCGACCAGCGGGGCCAGATCACGCCGCACTTCCCCGGGGGTCGCTCCCGACCAGAGGCGATCGTTCACAGGACCCTCTGCTCCACCGCACCGAGGGAGCGGTGGATGTAGCGGCCCCGACCGGGGGTGCCGAGGAACGCCTCGCCGTCCACGATCAGCTTGCCGCGGCTCAGGACCTTCTTCACCCGCCCGATGATCTCGATCCCCTCGTACGCCGACCAGTCGGCGGCCATGTGCAGGGTGTCGGGACCCATGATCCACCGTTCCTCGGGATCGAATAGAACGATGTCGGCATCGGCCCCCAGGGTGAGGCTCCCCTTCTGCGGGGCGAGTCCGAAGAGGCGGGCCGGGGCGGCGGCGGTGATCTCCACGAAGCGTGGCAGCGTCAGGCGCCCCCTCGCCACCCCCTCGGAGTAGAGGATCTGGTAGCGCGGCTCGATGCCGGGGATACCGTTGGGACATCTCTCGAAGCTGTCCTTCCCCCTGAGCTTGGCCGCCCACGAATAGGCCGCGTCGTCGGAGGAGACCATGGCGATGCGCCCGTCGGAGACCGCCTGCCAGAGCTCATCCCGGGAGGCGCCGTCGCGCAGCGGGGGCGAGCAGATCCACTTGACCCCATCCTCGCGCTCGAGCTCGGCCTCGGTGAAGATCAGGTAGTGGGTGCAGGTCTCGGCGGTGATATCGAGGCCGTCGGCCCGGGCGGCGGTGATCAGCCCGAGTCCTTCGACACTGGCCAGGTGGACCACGAAGAACCTCCCGCCCGTCTCCCGGGCCATCGCTACGATCCGGCGGATCGCTTCGGTCTCCACCTCGGGGGGCTTGGAGCGGGCGTGGAAGATGGCGGCGGTTTCCCCTTCGGCGAGATGGCGGGCGATGCCCTCTTCGGCCAGATCATTGTCCTCGGCGTGGAGCATGAGCATTCCCCCGGCCGCCGAGAGGCGGCGGGCGATCTTCATCAGGTCCTCGTCCTCGATCAGCAGTCCGTCGGCCCGGTAGGTCATGTAGCACTTGATGGTGGGCGCCCCGGCCTTGACCAGGGCCGGCAGCTCGGCCAGGGTGGCGTCGGTGGGCCGGGTGATGACCGGGTGCACGCCGTAGTCGATGCAGGCGTTGCCGGCGGCTTCCTCGTGCTTGTCCTCCAGCGTCTTCGCCAGGCTCCCGCCGGGCACCTGGTTGGAGAAATCCACCACGCTGGTGGTCCCCCCGAAGGCGGCGGCCCGGGTGCCGGTGGAGTAGTCGTGCACGCTGACCGTACCCATGAAGACATCGTTGAGGTGCACGTGGGTGTCGACTCCGCCGGGGAGCACCAGCAGACCCCCGGCATCGATGGTCAGATCGGCTTCACAGTTATCCAGATCCCCTACCGCGCAGATCTTCTCATCCCGGATGAGGACGTCCTGACGCAGGACGGTCGTGCCGATCACGAGCTGTCCGCCGCGGATCAGAGTCGTGCCGGTCTGCATGGCAGTCTCCTCAGACGATCACCGGGACCGGTCCCGTACGACGGGCCGCGAGCGGGATCCGTCCCGTTCCGTTCCCATGACGCTTTACGTCTCAACGTCCGCTCTCGACCTCGCGCACGCACTCGGCGAAGATCCCTGTGCCCCGGCGGGCCAGCTCCTCAGTCACCACCAACGGGGGGAGGAAACGGGCTACATTGAAGTAGTGCCCGCCGATCTCGATCAGCACGCCTTTCTGATGACAGAGTGTCCGGACCTTGCGGGCGAGCTCGGGGGCCGGTTCCTTCGTTCCCCGGTCGGTCACGAACTCCACCCCCAGCATGAGACCGGCGCCGCGCGCCTCGCCCACGATCTCCGAATCGGCCTCTAGTTCCTTCAGCATCCCCAGCACGATCCCGCCGATCCGGACGGTGTGGGCGATCAGATCGTTCTCGAGCATGAAGCCGATCGCCGCCGCTCCGGCGGCATAGGCGATGACGTTACCTCTGAAGGTGCCTATGTGGGCGCCCGGCCCCCAGGTGTCGAGCTCTTCCCGGTAGGCCATCCCCGAGATCGGGAAACCCACCCCCCCCAGGGCCTTGGACATGGTCATGATGTCTGGCACGGTGCCGGTGTGCTCGCAGGCGAACATCCGGCCGGTCCGGCCGAAGCCGGCCTGGATCTCGTCGTCGATCAGGATGATCTCATAACGGTCGCAGATCGCCCGCAGCCGCGGCATGAAGTCGGGGTGCGGCACGATCGAACCGCCCTCACCCTGGATCGCCTCCACGATCACGGCGGCCGGCCGGGCCACCCCGGAGTGCGGATCCTCGACCACGTGCTCCAGGTAGTCGGCGCAGGCACAGCCGCAGCCCGCCGGTTCCCGACCGAAGGGGCAGCGGTAGCAGTACGCATACGGTACGAAGTGCACTTCAGGCACCAGGGGGAGGAAGGGTTCTTTGAAGGGCGCTCCGCTGCACAGGGTGAGCGCCCCCGCCGTCATGCCGTGGTAGGATCCCTCGAAGGCGATGAGCGGGTGGCGGCCGGTATTGTAGCGGGCGAGCTTTATCGCCGCCTCGACCGCATCGGATCCGGTCGGTCCCCCGAAGGAGAGACGGGACAGCTCTGCAGGCACGACCCGCGAGAGCATCTCGACCAGCGCCCGGCGCGGCGGGCTGGGGAGGTCGAGGGTATGGGTGAGCTCTTCCATCTGGTCCCGGGCCGCCGCGAGCACCGCCGGATTGGCATGTCCCACGTTCATCACCCCGGCCCCGCCGAAGAAGTCGATATAGATGTTGCCGTCCATATCTTCGACCGTGGCCCCCCGGCCCCGGCGCAGGGCCATCGGCAGGCCGCGGGGATAGGATACCGCGGCCCCCTCCCCGGCCCGCTGCAGCTCCAGCAATACCTGCGACTCCGGCCCCGGCGGGGGAACCACCAGGCGCGGAGCGTCGGTGAAGGAGAGCTCGCTCAAGTCCATGGCTGTCACTCCTCTGCACTCTTTGAGCTGATGTATCTCTTCAGAAGCTGCCCATTCCGATCGATCGCTCGAAGTCACTCCCGGTTCACCAGGAAGCAGATCGTCTTCGGCTCGGTCATCTCCAGCAGGCTGAACTTGATCCCCTCGCGCCCCAGACCGGAGTTGCGAACCCCGCCGAAGGGCATCGAGTCGAGCCTGTAGTCGGTCGAATCGTTGATCATGACCCCGCCGCATTCCAGAGCATAGGCGAATCGGAAGGCCAGGTTAACATCGCGGGTGAAGACCGCGGCATGCAGCCCGAAGGGGAGGCTGTTCGCCTTCGCTATCGCCTCCTCGGGATCATCCACCGGGTAGAGGTTCACCACCGGCCCGAAGACCTCTTCCCGGTGGATGGTGGCCTTCTCGGGAACGCTTTCGAGTACCGTCGGCTCGAACAGCGCGTTGACCCGCTTGCCGCCGGTGAGCACCTCGGCGCCCATCTTCTCGGCCTCATCCACCCACGCCTCGACCCGCTCGGCCTCCTCGGCGGTGATCATCGGCCCCATATCAGTGGCTTCGTCGAGCTTGTTGCCGATCACGTATTCAGCCGTGCGTTCGACGAACCGCTCCCGGAACCCGTTGTAGATCGATCGGTGGACGTAGAGCCGCTGAACCCCGATACAGTTCTGTCCCGCCGCCCAGAATGCGCCCGAGACGCACGATTCAACCGCCCACTCCAGATCGGCGTCCTCCCAGACGATGACCGGCGAGTTGGAGCCCAGCTCCATACCCAGCTTCTTGATGCCGGCGTTCTCGGCGAT
>CAYSYY010000297.1:0-5041 GCA_964435265.1 uncultured Gemmatimonadota bacterium | reverse complement strand
GTTGAGGATCCAGTGATCGTCGTAGAGGGTGAAGGGGGAACGGCTCCGGGTGAACTCCTCGATCCCGAGTTCGGCGGCCAGGTTCCAGACCCGGTTCACCACGTCGGGGGCGTAGTCGAGCGAGAACTGCTCGGGCGAATAGATCCCGCCGGCGTACCCGATCAGATCAACCAGGATCGCGAACCACGGTTCGTACCCGGTCTGCCGCGCCACCCGGGCGAAGGCCCGGCTCCCCTGGAACCAGTACTCGAACTCGGGGTAGGCCCCTTCCAGCCCGGTATCCTCGGCGTCGAAGAGGACGATGTCCACTCCGTAGGCCGGCTCGTGCTCGGCCAGGATCCGGGCCATCTGCAGCAGTACGGCGGTACCGGCGGCTCCGTCCACCGCTCCGTCGATCGGCTCGGCGACCGGCGGGTTCTCCCGGTTGGCTTCGGGGCGCGAGTCCCAGTGAGCGCAGAGCATGATGCGCTGGCGCTTCTCGGGCCAGAATCCGGCGAAGAGGTTCACGCCCTCGATCCGTTCCCCGGAGTGCGGATTGAAGGCCTCGAAAGGCTGCCGCTGAACGTAGCCCGCCCCGGCCAGGGGGGTGAGGAACTCCTCCATCCAGGCCAGGGTCCGCCGCGAAGCTTCCGTGCCCGGCACCCGCGGGCCGAAGTCGGTCTGGATCTTCACCAGCGCCAGGGCCGCGTCGCCGTCGAATTCGGGCCGGGCTCCGGCCGCCGCCCCCGAGCCGCAGCCCGATCCGCCGAGCGCCAGGAGCAGGAGGACCGCCGCCACGCCTCCCCGCCGCAGGTACGCCGTCTGCATCTGCTGTGCCATCCGCATCGATCATCCTACCTGAACGTGAGGTTCATCCAGATGCTCACCTCGCGCACCTTGCGCGTGCGGTCCATCAGGCGATCCTGGATGTTCTCCAACCGCATCTGAAGTCCTCCTTCGACCAGGCGGCTGAAAGTATACCTGATATTCGGGCGCAGTGACCACGTCGACGTCGAGACCGTCGGCACGTAGTCCCGCCAGACGACCCGTTCTCTCAGGCTGGCGGTTATATCCTTGATGCCCACTTCGGTCAGGTCCTCCCGCCGCTGCACCTGCAGGCCAACCTCCGCTTCGCTCGGGATGCGCAGCGGCTTGCGGAAGAAGGGGATCCTGATCCCCTCGGGGGAGCTGAAGCGGTAGGTGACATTCACATTGAAGTCGTTGTTGCGGGTACGGGTCCGGCTCCACGCCGTTCCGTACTGCTGGCGCAGGGTGAGCGACCGGTTCCGGCCGATCGTGACACCGATGCCGTTGAGGAAAACGACCTGCACGGCGTAGAGCGGCCGGTTCATCCGCGTACTCGAATCGGCGTACCGTTCTCTTCTCTCCCCCCCCTCGTCGGCGGCGTCGGTGAGCCGGTCGGTCCGTTGCCGCTGGCGCTGGAAGCTGGTGGAGATGAAGAGCGAGGAGGTGAGGTCGGGGAACTTCCAGAGGCCCTGCAGACCGCTGAAACGCAGGTTGTAGTACGGCCAGGTGCGGCTGACCTGGAAGGTGGATCGCGACTCGCTGAGCTGGTCGATCCACCGCCACTGCGGATTGAAATCGATCACGGTCTGCAGGGGCAGGCTGATCCCGGCCCGCATGATGATCTGGCGTACGCTCGTCAGAGACGACTGCTGGGTCGCGACGACCGCGGAGCGCGGAACCCCCGGTTCGGTCCCCAGGCCGAGCTGATAGCCGAGGCCGGGGCGTCCCATCAGGTTGTACTGCTGACCGGTACGCTCGCTGGACAGGGTGAGCTGGACCGGGGTGACCCGTCCGGCCAGCCTGCGCAGGTCGTTGACGAGCCTCTTCAGGCCCACCGCGTCGGGCAGGTCCTGCGGTGCTCCCAGTACCTGGACGGGGAGGATGGTGTAGTTGGCGTTCGCATCCGAGACGGTATCGGCGTTCCGGCCGATCTTGATCAGCTCACCGGACTCGGGATCGATCCGGGTGGTGAAGCGCGGATCGTTGTTTTCGCGGTATTCGGCCGAGTACTGGTAGCGCTGGGTCATCCAGGGGATGAAGTCGGGATCGTACACGACGTCGAAGAGCTGCCGGCGCCGCACCTCCCGCCCCAGATTGAAGGCGGTCGGATTCCAGTCGAGGGGGAGATCGCGGTTGAGGTTCAGGGAGTAGGTGGTGCGCAGCGGGGTGGACAGGTGCATCCCGAGGCTGTAGACCTCGACCGCGGTGAAGGCGTTGCGCAGCTTGATGCTGCCGGTGCGATCGGCCACCTTCTCCCCCAGCTTCGTCATGTCGAGCGAGTAGGAGAACTGGGTCGGGACCGGATTGAAGTGGATCTCCCGGACGAAACGCGGCAGCAGCGGGATGATCCGGAAGGGGTAGAACTCTTTATCCGGCACCTGGTCGCGGGGCGACCACAGGTTCCAGGTGATCGAACCCTGCGTCTGGTAGGATTCGTTGATCGGATTGAGCGGGCTGCGCCCGCTGCGCCGGCTCCCCGTGAAGCTGACGCTGGTCCGGTCGAGGGTCCAGCGCGCCACCCTGCTCCCGCTCGCCAGGTTCTTGCGGACCGACACCCTGAGGCTCTGGTCGTGCTGTTCGTTCCGGTAGGTCTCCCGCTCCCGCTCGGGCAGGATCCGGTCGGAGCCGGGCAGGTACTTCGGCAGGCTCAAGCTCATACGGTCGGAGATCACCAGGGGGACCTGCAGTCCCCAGCGGTCGGGCAGGAACTGGTCGAGAGCGGCGTTGAACTGCAGGTTGCCGGAGGTGCTGGTGCTCTGGGTACCGCGTTTCTCGCGCAGGCCGTGGAAATCGGCGGTCCGCCGGCTCAGGCGGTAGTCCAGGGTCCCGAAGTCGGCCAGCTGCGCGCGCAGGGCCAGCCGCGAGGCCGAGCCTTCATCGCGGCGGACCTCGACCACCCGCAGCTCATCGACCCAGATCTCCCCGTCGATCGGCAGTCCCGGGTGCCGGTTGGCCACTCCGACCGCGAGCCGGCGGATATTGGTGAGGCTCGGCCGGCCGTGCACCCGGTAGTGGCCGAGGGTGGTGTCGGGAACTCCGCTCCGGCCCGCCCACCAGGTGAGCATCGCCTCCTTGAGCGAGGTGATGGCCGCGAAATCCACCTCGACATGGTTCCGCTCGTCCCACCCCGGATAGACCCTGGTCCGGTACTCGTAGAAGTTGTTCTCATCGGCGCCGAAGCGCAGGAAGACCTCCATCGCGCTGGTGTCGGGATCGGCGATCCAGGTGCCCGCCGGCTTGCCGTGGACGTACATCTTCAGACCCTGGTAGAGAGTCAGGTCCTCGGCCCGGGTCAGAGCGTGGAAGACCTCCCCCTCGATGCCCGGCGGCAGGGCGGTGAACTCGATCGCCAGCGACTGCTCCCGGCCCAGCAGGTTGGTGATGCGGTCGCGGATCGCCGTGATCCCGGGGGGAGGATCGTACTCGCCGATATTGTCGAAGGTGTTGCGCACGCTGGCCCGGATCGTTTCGGGAGGCAGGGTCACGCCGTCGACCTCGATGGGCCGTTCCTTCCAGTTGCTCCCCACGATATCGATGGCGGCGACCGATACCCCGAAGGCGGAGGTATCGGGGGGGGCGGTGATCCAGAGGCGCACGCTCTGCACCAGCGACAGATCAGGTGATCCCACGCTCTCGGCGACGTCGGTCAGCGGGATCCGGTAGAGCCGCCATGAATCCGGCTCCGCCCAGGTGGCCGGATCGACATCGCCGCCGGCCACATAGATGCTGTCGGGCGACTGCGGACCGAGATCCACGATGTACGAGATGTAGTTGTTGGAGCGGTCGAGGTACCCGTTGTGGTTGATGTCTTCGGTATCGGGTTTGCCCAGGCGGTCGGGATCGAGCCGGGAACTCTCGGTTCCGTTCACCCGGGCGTAGTTGTCGGGATTGGTGTACCGCCAGTCATCGTGGGCGGGATCGTCGGGGGTGCGGAAACCGTACCAGAGCGGATCGGAATAGAGCTCGGAGAATCGCGCCTTCTTCTCGTCCACGGTCGGGTAGAGGCTCGGATCTTCGCCCGCATGGATGATATAGTAGTTGAGTTCCTGCTCGTCGGTGAGGCCGTCGAGCCCGATATCCTCCCCCTCGTCCATCACCCCGTTGCGGACCCCCTGGCGCAGCACATCCTCGGTGTTCAGCTCATTGCTGCCGTCGGCGTCCTCGCTGATGGTGCCCAGGTCCACGTGCAGTTCCCCCCGGTCCCCCTGGACCCAGAGTTCCAGGAACGCGTACTGGGTCAGGTCCGACGCCCCCGCCGACACCGCCTGCTGCACGCCGTTCCAGCGGCGCTCGAGGCTGGTGGTGTTCCACACATACGCCCCCGCCGGCCAGGGATTGGGCTGGTTGGGGATGAAGAAGAGGTCCAGCACGTTGACCCGGTCGCTGCGCAGGTCGGTCTCCTTCCCCGGCCAGATGTCATGGCTGGCGATCCGCCGGTAGGGGTTGAACCAGAACATCCGCGACCGTTCCTCCCGGCTGCGTCCCGACGGCACGGCCGCCGGGGTCCAGCGGCCCCGGCCGATCCCGTAACTGGTGGTGTTCTTCACCCCTTCGAAATCGTCCAGCAGGGCATCGTCCCGGGTGTTCGGGTTGGGAATGCTGTGGGCGAACTCGGCTTCGATGTCCAGGCTCGAGGGCGCGTCGGTCCGGATCCCGGGGAGCAGGTTCACCGCCCGGGTCAGCCACTGCGGTTCGAAATTCAGAACTGCCGTGGCATCCCAGACCAGGGTGCGGTTGGGCTCGCGGCCGAGCTGGATGCGCTGGTCCATGGTGCGCTCGCTGCGGTTCAGCACGATACCCGAGAGGGTTCCGTATGGACCCAGGCTGTATTCCATCCTGGCTCCGAGCAGGGTCTTCTGCTCGAGCAGGATGAGGGGGCTGTACTCGTAATCGACTCTGACGTCGGCGGTGGGATCCTGGATGTCGTCGATGAGAAAGGTGAGCTCGCCGGTCAGGTAGTTGATCCGGTAGTCGGAGCCGCGGCGCAGGCGCCGGCCGTTCAGGGTGATGACCTCGCTCCCCTCGAGGATGTTGG
>CAYSYY010000296.1:0-5077 GCA_964435265.1 uncultured Gemmatimonadota bacterium | reverse complement strand
GGCGATCAGGTCGTCGAGCATCACTCCCCAGCCTCCCTTGACTCCCTGCGCCCGGCCGGCGGGGAATAGTTTGATGATGTCGAAGAACCGGAAGAGCAGTACGGCGGCCACGACCACCTCCGGTGTGCGCGGCAGGAAGCAGACGGTGAGCGCGAAACCGGCGAACTCGTCCCAGACGATCGAGCCGGCGTCGTGCCCGAGCTGTTTCTCGGCCGCAGTGCACAGCGGCACGCCGACCGCCGCCAGCACGAGCACCGCGATCGCGATCCAGACCGGCCCGACGGTCGGAGGCAGGCAGCAGTAGATCAGCGCCAGTACGATCGTCGCGATCGTGCCGGGCGCCACCGGCGCGAAGCCCAGCCCGAAGCCGCAGGCGGCCCAGGTGGCGAAGGTGATCGTCCCCCGGTAGGTACGGATGGTCACGACGCCGCCCCTCCCCGGCCGGCCCTCCCGCCGGCCCGCTCACCGGTGCCGTTACTCCGATCCTCGCCCGCCGTACGCTCACCCCTCCCCGACCGGTCGGTCAGGGGCATGGTGGCTGCGTTCACGGTGAAGTAGCGCACCCCGGAGATCACGGTGAGCACCAGCGCCACGGCGAAGAGGGCCTGGACCAGCCACCAGGCCGCACCCGAGTCCAGCCAGGTCCCCGACCAGCCGATCGCCGCCGTGACCCGGGCCGCCGCTTCGAAGGTGAGCACGGTGGCCACGGTGATGATCTGCCAGGTGGTCTTCGCCTTCCCCGCAGCGGCCGTGATCACCTGCTCACCCCTCCTCCGGCGCACCGTGCGCAGGACCGTGATGGTGATCTCGCGCAGGGCGATGAGATGGACCAGCCAGATCGAGAACCAGACGCGGGCCGCACCGATCCCCAGGGCCGCCCAGTAGAAAGCGCTCAGCACCAGCAGCTTGTCGGCCAGGGGATCGAGGAAGCGGCCCAGATCACTGTCGCTGCCGCAGCGGCGGGCGATCCAGCCGTCGAGGGTATCGCTGATACCGGCCACCGCGAAGACGGCCAGACCCAGCACCGCGCCGGCGGTGGTGCCGCGGGTCACGAACCAGAGGAAGACCGGTACCATCACGAGGCGCGCGGAGGTGATGATGTTCGGCACCGTCCACATGGTCAGTCGTCGACGGCGACGCGGGCCTGGATGGCGCGGGAGATGGTGGTGGCGTCGGCGTACTCCAGATCGCCCCCCATCGGGATGCCCCGGGCCAGGCGGGTGACCCGGATCCCGAGCGGCTGCACCAGCCGGGCGATGTAGAGGGCGGTGGTATCCCCGTCGAGGGTGGCATTGCTGGCCAGGATCAACTCGGCCACTCCACCCTCCCGCAGGCGGGCCAGCAGGGTGTCGAGGGCGAGGTCCTCCGGCCCCACTCCCTCCAGGGGATTGATCGAGCCGCCCAGAACGTGGTAGGTGCCGTCGAAAGTGCCGGTCCGCTCGATGGCCAGCACGTCGGTCGGGGTCTCCACCACGCAGATGACCGCGGGGGCGCGGCGCGGATCGGCGCAGATGCGGCAGAGCTCCCCCCGTTCGGCCAGGTTGTTGCAGCGGGGACAGAAGGTGATGTCCGAAGCCACTTTCTCCAGCACCGCGGCCAGCCGGCGGGGAGCGTCATTTCGCGATTTGAGCAGATGGAAAGCCAGGCGCTGAGCGGTCTTGCGCCCGATACCGGGCAGCCGGGTGAACTCCTCGATGAGGGCTTCAACGGTTTCTGGGAGCGAGCTCATGGCATCAGGGTCCTGTGCGGGTAGGCGCCGCGGCCCGCGGCCGCTACCGGAACTGCCCCAGCAGGCTGTCCAGATCCAGACCGGGCGGCAGGAGGCCGCCGGCCGCTCCGGCCATGGTCTGCTGCGCTTTCGCCGCGGCCGCCTCGCCCGCGCTCGCGACCGCCGCCACGATCAGGTCCTCCAGCATCTCTACATCGCCGTCGGCGATCGCTTCGGGATCGATCTTCAGATCGATGAGTTCGCGGTGGCCGTTCACCACCGCCCGCACCAGCCCGCCGGCAGCGGAACCTTCGGCCTGGAGGTTCTTGAGCTCTTCCTGAGCCCGGGCGACGTTCTGCTGAACCTCCTGCAGCTTCTTCAGCAAACCGGCATCGAAAGCCATAATCCCCTCCTCGGGCGGGCGGTCCCGGCTCCGGCCGGAGATGAGCCGGCGCCGATCCGATCCTACCCCTGGATCCCCGCTCGTCCGCCCGGTCCGTCCTCCAGCCGGGCGTTGAACAGATCGACGATATTCCTCAGGTCCTCGTTCTGGCTGCAGAGCCGTTCCAGCAGCTGCTGGTTGAGATCGTCTCCCCTCCCGGTCCGGCTCCGTCCGTATCCCCGCCGTTCCTCCGGGGCCTCTCCCTTCACACAGGTGACCCCGAAGGGGTGACCGCAGAGCTGCCGGGTGACGTCCCGGATCAGGTCGGCGTGTCTCGTGACCTGGTTGATGTGGAAGGTATGGTTCTCACCTTCGAAGGCGAGCAGGAGGTTGTTGTCCTTCACCCCTTTCAGGTGCGCCTCGCTCAGGAAGGCACCCAGGGCGACCTTGCGCCGGCGCACCTCGTCCACGATCTCCTTCCACTTCCCCCGCACATCCCCGGCTCCGGAGCCGGAGGGGCCGGAGGACGTTCGACTCCGGCTGCCGCCCGTCGGCGGTTCAGGAACGATCTCATCCTCATAGGCATCCACCGGCGGGAGGTTGCCATCATCCATCGGGTCTGGTTCGGCGTCGCGTTCGGGCCCATCCGTCCGCTCGGAACCGGCTTTCCGTCCGGGCCCATCCGTCCGCTCGGAACCGGCGCCCTGGTCGGGCCCATCCGTCCGCTCGGAACCGGCTTTCCCTTCGGGCCCATCCGTCCGCTCGGAACCGGCGCCCTGGTCGGGCCCGGTCCCCTGCCCGGCAGGGGTCGCCGGGCCGGGAGCGGCTCTGCGTCCGGATTTCTCCGTCTGCCCGGCGCCGGCATCGCGTCCTGGATCGGCTCTGTGCACCGAGCCGGTTGCCCGGTCCGGCCCGGCTTCGGCCACCCGGCCCGCTCCGCCCGCCGGCGTCGCCGCCGGCTCGGAGAAAGAGGCGGATCCCCGATCGGACCCCGGGCCGGAACTCCCCGCCAGGGAAGCGTCGATCCGGTCGAGCAGGCGGCGCAGGTCGACCGACCGGTCCATGTGCACGAACCGCAGGAAGGCGGCTTCGAGCTCGATCCAGGGCTGGGGGGATGAGCGCAGGGAGCGGGCGACCTCGCCGGCGGTCTCGAGCCGGCGCAGGTAGTCCTCGATCCCGAACAGGTCGGCCGCCTCGAGATAGCGCTTGCGATCCCCCTCCAGCAGGGCTTCCAGGCCCGCCTCGCCGCCGGCGGCGGCTGCGATCAGGTAACGCAGATGCTCGGCGTACCCCAGCATGAACTCGAACGGATCCTGCCCCTCTTCCACCAGCTCGGCCGCCAGCTTCAGGGCTCCGGCGGCATCGTTGGAGGCGGCGAGCCGGGTGAGCCTGAAGAAGCGTTCGGCATCCACCACCCCCAGGACCGTGCGGGCTCCATCCAGGGTGATATGATCGCCGGTGAAGGCCCGGACCTGATCGAGCAGGCTCTCGGCATCGCGCAGAGCGCCGTCGGCCTTGGCGGCGATGAGATGGAGCGCTTCCGGTTCGGCGGTGAGTCCCTCCGCTTCGATGATCCGGGTCAGCGTTTCGACCATCGGCCTGAGGCCGATGCGGCGGAAGTCGTACCGCTGGACCCGGCTGATGATGGTGGGGATGACCTTGTGCGGTTCGGTCGTGGCGAATACGAAGACGACGTGTTCGGGCGGTTCCTCCAGGGTCTTGAGCAGCGCGTTGAAGGCCGCCTGGCTGAGCATGTGGACTTCATCGATGATGTAGACCTTGTAGCGGCCTTCGAAGGCGGCGTAGCGGACCGTCTCGCGCAGTTCGCGGATCTGATCGACCGAGTTGTTGCTGGCCCCGTCGATCTCCATGACATCGATGCTCGATCCCCGGGCGATCGATCGACAGCTCTCGCACTCCCCGCACGGTTCCCGCACCATGGTCTCGGCGCTGCGGCAGTTCAGGGCTTTGGCCAGCAGCCGCGCGGTGGTGGTCTTCCCCGTACCGCGCGGCCCGGCGAAGAGGTAGGCGTGGGCAATCTGGCGGGTAGCGAGAGCGTTCTGCAGGGTGCGGGTGATGTGTTCCTGGCCGACCACTTCGGCGAAGGTCTGGGGCCGGTACTTCAGCGCGGTGACTTCGTAAGGCTGATCGCTCATACCCCGGTATCATACCCTATGGAGAATGGGGCCGTACACCCGCCGTCGAGGGTCGTCTCCCTCCGGCACCTCCGGCAGCCGGCTCCGGCCAGGCGCCCCCGCGGCGCCCGGACGTACCCACCTGCCGCTGCTCCCTTCCGGGCCTGACGGGGTTCAGTGGGCGTCCGTCGCGCGGGACCCGGCCCTCATCACTGCTTACCGAACGGCCGGAGGGTGCTGCCCCCCCTCGGACGGGAATCCGATCCGGCTGGAGCGGGTTGCCGGTACAGGGTACCGCTAGCCCCCCATCTGGTACGGCCCCGGAATCGGTACACGCACGAATGTCGGGTAATGTTATCTGGCGGAGAGGGTGGGATTCGAACCCACGGTACGGTTGTGCCGCACACACGATTTCCAATCGTGCACCTTCGGCCAGCTCGGTCACCTCTCCACAGAACCCTGAGTGTACGACAGGATGCCCCAAACTAGGAAGCGCCGCCGGAGGTGTCAATCCTCCCGGCCGGACGGGTGAGGCCGCCGTCACCAGGATATCGGGATTGCCCGCTGTATATTTTATTGATACCTGTTGCATTAATATCTGTGTGTTCATATTCTTGCTGATATATCCGGTCCGGGATGTGATGGGTATTCGGAGGAGGAATCATGAGAAGGTCTTCTCTTACGAGAGGATTCTTCCTGGTCGGAAGTGCGGCCGTTGGAGCTCTCGGCCTCTGGCTCGTCTGTCAGTCGACCATCCCGAAGCCGATGTCGGCCGTCACGGAGTCCAGTCAGGCAACTCAGACGATCGACGTCGTCGTCGATCCCCGGATCGAGCTCCTGGCCATCGTCCAG
>CAYSYY010000295.1:0-5101 GCA_964435265.1 uncultured Gemmatimonadota bacterium | reverse complement strand
CTCAAACCTCGCTTTCGCCGGTTACTCCGACAGGCTCCTAGAGGTTCTCCGAAGAGTGAAACGAGGATACCGTGAGAACACATCCGCCCGCCGCCCGCCTGAGTATGTTGCCCGTCCTGACCGCTTTCCTCATCGCTCCCGTCTTCCTGGCGGGCAAACAGGGAGAGCGGGACGATCACGGATTGAGTGGAGAGCAGGAAACCCCCGGCCCGGTACGTCAGGTCCTGGACCGGGAGGCCGCGGCCTGGGTCGACCGGACCCTGGCGGGGCTCACCCTGGAGCGGAAGATCGGCCAGCTGGTCTGCGCCGACATCACCGCCGGTTACCTGGCCAACGACGCCCCCCGGCTGCAGCGGTGGGTCGCCCTGGCCCGCGACCACGGTCTGGGCATGTTCGTGCTCTACGGCGGCACCCCCCGCGACGTCGCCCACCTGCTGAACCGCCTGCAGGATTCAGCCGCGATCCCGATCCTGATGGCGGCCGACTTCGAGGGGGGGCCGGGGCAGCAGGTGGCCGGGGCGAGCGAGTACCCGGCCAACATGGCCTTCGCCGCGGCCGGATCGGAGGAACTCGTCTACCGGGCCGCGTCGGCCGCTGCGATCGAAGGGCGGGCGATGGGGATCCATCTGACCTACACCCCGGTGGTGGACATCGCCTGGCAGCCGGAGAATCCGGCCGAGAGCGTGCGCTCCTTCGGCGGCGACCTCGACCTGCTGGGCCGGCTGGTGCGGGCCTATGTGCGTGGCTACCACGATCACGGCATGCTGACCACGGCCAAGCACTTCCCCGGCCGGGGCGACACCGAACCGATGCCCGGCAATCCGCCGTGGACGTGGCTCGACAAATCGGCCGCGGAGGTCGAGGCGCAGGAGTTCGCAGCCTTCCGGCACGCCATCGCGGCCGGGGTCGACTTCGTCATGAGCGAACACATCGCCGTGCCCTCGGTCACCGGCGGATCGGAGCTGCCGGCCAGCCAGGAGAGCCGGCTCGTCACCGGCTGGCTGCGCGACCGGCTGGGATTCGAGGGCATCCTCACCACCGACGACCTCTGGTACGATCATGTGGTGGCGCGTTTCGGGGCCGAAGAGGTGGCGGTGCGCGCTTTCGAGGCGGGGCACGACATCATCCTGAAACCGAAGGATCCGGTGGCCACCATCGCGGCCCTGGTGAGCGCAGTGCGCTCGGGACGGATCAGCGAGACGCGGGTCGACGACGCCGTGCGCCGGCTGCTCACCCTGAAAGCCCGGCTGAACCTGCACCGCGAGCGCTTCGTGGATGAAGTCGGGGTGGGGGCCCGGGTCGGCACCCCCGAGCACCTGACCATCGTGCAGGAGGCGGCCGACCGCTCCCTGACCCTGCTCAGGAACGACGGGGTGCTCCCCCTGGCGCCGGGGTGGTCGGGTCATGTGGTCAATCTGAACATCCAGAAAGCCGATCCCGATCCCTCGCCGGCGGCCCTGGCGGCGGAGCTGGCCGTGGCCTTCCCGGGGGTGGAGAACTTCACCCTGCGGGCCGATACCGATCCGGCCCTCTATGCCCTGGCCCGGCAGGCGGTCGCCGGGGCCGACCTCGTCATCGTCTCGCTGTTCGTCCAGCGCACCCGGAACGGGGAGGCGGCTCCGCTCCGGGAGCGGGACGTGGCCCTGATCGAGGCGGCCGTGGCCGCCCGCCCCGGCCGGGTGGTGGCCATGGCGTACGGGAATCCTCATCTCATCAGGAAGCTGCCCGGCGTGCCGGCCTTCCTGGTCGGCTGGGGCGAGCGGGGCTGGTACGGGAACCAGGCGGTCTACTTCTCGACTTTCATCCGGGCGCTGCGGGGCGAGCTCGCCCCGTCCGGCCGGCTGCCCGTCCGGGTGAGTGCGGCGTATCCGATCGGCGCGGGGCTCAGTTATCCCGGTCGGTGACTTCCTTCCAGACCCGGAGCAGGTTCCCCCCCATGATCTTGAGGATGTCCTCGTCGGAGTAACCGCGTTCCTTCAATCCCCGGGTGATGTTGGGGTAGTCGTGGACGCCGCGGATGCCGACCGGCGAGGGGGTGCGCGGGTACATGTCGGCCCCCAGCCCGACGTGGTCGATCCCGGCCACCCGGACGGCGTGGTCGATGTGGTCGAGCACGTCCTGAAGCGTGGGCAGGTTCTCCAGCGGCCAGTCCCGGCCGGCGTCGAGATGCTGGACCGCGACCCGCAGATCGTCGTCCTCGATCGGTGGGACGCGCTCCCGCAGGGGGCGGCCGACGGCTGTGAGCTCAGCCATCGCCCGGCTGTATTCCGGGGTCAGGTAGTTCAGCACGAAGACGATGCATACCACCCCGCCGTTCCCGGCCAGGGCCCGGAGCATCTCGTCGCTCATGTTCCGCCGGTGGGGATTGAGGGCCCGGCAGCCGGAGTGGGAGGCGATGACGGGATCGGCGGTGACCTCGAGCACGTCGAAGAAGGTCTCGTCGGAGACGTGCGAGATGTCGATCACCATGCCGAGCCGGTTCATCTCGCGCACCACCTCCCGGCCCAGGTCGTTCAGGCCCCCCCAGCGGGCCCGGTCGGCGCCGGAGTCGGCCCAGCCGTGGCTGACGTTGTGGGTCAGGGTCATGGCGGAGATGCCCGCCGAGTGGAACTCCCGGAGCAGGTCGAGATCGTCTTCGATGGCGTGCCCCCCTTCGATCGACAGCGGCATGGCGATCCGTCCCTCGCCCGTGATCCGTTCGATGTCGGCTCCGGTGCGGGCCAGTTCGACCGTGGCGGTGTTGCGCTCGATCGCTGCCAGCATGGCCGTGAGCAGCATACGGGTCTGCCGGGCGCACGCCCCCGGCTTGCCGTAGAGCGAGTTATCGATGTAAAGGGCCACCGTCTGTACGTCGACTCCGCCCTCCTGCAGCCGGGGGATGTCGACGTGGCCGGCGGGCAGGCGCTCTCCGATGTCCAGCCCCTCGTAGAGGACCCGGTAGGAGAGGTCGTTGTGGCAGTCCCAGACCAGGGCGGCGTCGTGGAGGGCGCGGACGGGATCGGGGGGCAGCGGATGGATATCAACGATTCCTTCCGATTCCTCGATCCGGGCCCGTGCGGCTTCCAGGGTGAAGCCGTCGGTCGTCATCCGCAGGCCGTGATAGATCTCCCCCTCGTGCCGGTCGAAGGCGATCCGGCAGTCGCTGCCGTCGGGCGCCGGGTCGGGATCGATCCATTCGATATACGGGCGTCCGAAGATGACGGGGGTGTCCCCCGAAGCGAAGGTCAGCCCCGTCATCTCGAAGGTCCGAATGCCCCCGACCCAGACGATGCGGCTGCCCCGTTCGTTGGGCAGGGTGGTCGAGTCGGGCAGGCCGAGGGCGGCGATGAGCTCGCGCTCGATCTCTTCGGGCACGTCGAAGACCGGTCCTTCCGGCCGCCACATGAAGCGCCCCGGGATCTCGGTGTGGTACACGCGGTAGCGCCGGCCGGGCACGAGCACGTATCCCCGGATGAGGTTCAACAGATCCTCGATCAGGCGGGTCTGTCCGGCCAGCAGGGCGGCATAGCCGAAGCGTTCTTCGGCTTCGGCCAGCAGGGCGGCTTCGCGGCGATCGCTGAGCGGGAATTCGCGTTCGAGCAGGGTGAACATGGTTATCCCCGGCTCGCGCATCTCCTCCTTCCAGCCGGGGCGCAGCCGGTCGAGCACCAGGCACTGGGCCATGCCGTGGTTGTACATGGCGTGGAAAAAGGGGATCACGGCGTCGTCGGGCGGGGTGATGGCCGCAACCATCCCCCGATAAAGCGAATCGGCTCCGGCGAAGCCGCCGTACTGCGGATCGACGACCCCGGGGGCGTGCTCGAGCCCGCCCCGTGCGGTGAGCAGCTCATACATCCGGACCTGGGAGTAGGTGGCGGTTCCCTCGCTGTATTCGTCCTCCCCCTCCAGCCGGATCAGATTCTCCGGCAGGCCGCGGCGCCGGGCGTGCCGGACGGCTACGAACATCCCGGCCAGCCGGCGGGCCGAGCGCTCGTTCTCCGCCTCCAGAATGGCGCTCAGCAGCCGGCTCTCCAGACCGAGCCGGGCGGCGTAGACGGGATCGGTCCCGGGATGCTCGCCGAAGGCTCCCTCGGCCGCTTCCCGGTAGTCCCGCTGGAAGCAGTGGAAACACTCGTGCAGCAGCAGCGAGAGGTACGGCTCGGCCGGCCGGTCCGGCTCCAGGACCGACACGTACGCGGTCTGCGCGCCGCCGAGCGAGACGGCCCAGCCGCCCCCGCGCGGACCGTAGCGGGTGCAGCCGTCCCGCACCATGACCGGCACGCCGTCGAGACGCGGGTGGGTGAACGGCCGGAAGACCTCGGGGGGGTCGGGATGGCCGACGAGGAGCTCCTCGCGGTCGTCGTTGTTCACCGCGATCGGGATCTTCCGGATATCGAACCCCGGCCAGATCTCGTCCCCGAGGGTGTCGGTGATGTGATAGAGCTGCCGGATCCTGGCCAGGTCGATCTCCCCCAGCCGGCGCAGCTCCGCCGCGGAACCCTGTTCCGGCTCCTGGGCGACCACCCGGCTCTCCGGAAGCATCCCGGCGATGGTGACGGCCAGAAACAAGGCTAAGTATCGCAGTCGGACGATTCGTGGTATATCGATCATCTTCGGAATCTCCTTCTGTTTTCTTTCCTCGACAGAGGGACGGAAACGGTCAGCGCCGAGTGCCGGCGGGATCCCGGGAGAAGGTGCCGCGAAGGACAGAAGAGAAGGTCCATCGTCATCACCCGGCAGCCGGTCGCCGCCGGAACTGTTCGCTGTGGCCGAGTCATCCTGAGCGCACCGATTCCCTCACAGCGTGAGACCTGCCCGGGTTCCCGGAGGCAGCGGCATGCCCGATTCCCGGTCTGGATGATCCCGTCCCTTGTTTGACAGTAACGGAGAACGGTGGCATTTGGATACCGACACCTGTGTCACCTGTGTGAGGGAGGTTTCTGGTGCCGCGAGGGGAGTAACCGGCTCGAATCGGGCACCAGGGGAGCCTGAAGCCTCGGAATATGGCGATGACAGGGGAATTGACTTTCCTGCTTTACCTGCTGTCGATCAGCAGGGACAGGGGTTCGAATAGCTCTGTGTCCATACGGATGGGTATGTCAACCAGAAGGGGAGATATGTA
>CAYSYY010000294.1:0-5119 GCA_964435265.1 uncultured Gemmatimonadota bacterium | reverse complement strand
CCCGATTCCTTCAGGATGTTCATGAAGAGGGTGGCCGTGATGAAGATCAGGTTGATATCGAGGTAGGTTATGGCTCCCTCGGCATAGTGACGGGCGGGCAGGCCGAAGCCGCCCGCCAGGCCGCCGGCCACGGCCGCCGCGAGCATCGCCAGCTCGGTGGAGAGCTTGAAGATCTTGGCAACGGCGTACACCGCCACCATCACGCCGAGGATGATCCCGGCCGAGGTGAACATGCTCACCGGGCGCGACCCTTATCCGCCGAAGAGGTTCTGCAGAACCCCGTTCAGTTCGGTGAGCTTCTCGAAGAGGATCAGGGGGATGTTCCGCTCCTGCGCGATGGCGGAGAAGCGGCCGTCCTCATCGCCGTCGAGACGTACGATCATGAGAGCCGATTTCGGGCAGACGGTGTCGATCGAGAGTTCGTCGGAGTTGTCCCCGGGGGCGGCGTTCTGAGCCCGGCGGTCCATCCCCTCGATATGGGCGGCGATGATCTTCACGCCCCGTTGCTCCGCTTCCTCGATCAGCGCCTCGGTCCGGGCCAGCTCCTCATCTATCGAGATCCCGGCGGCCCCCATCCCCTTCAGGCTCGCCCCGGTGACGATGATGAGAGATTTATACGGCACTCCCCCCTCCCCGAAACCGGCCCGAAGGTCCTGGACCGTCGCCAGAGTGTTGAAGGTGAAATCGTAGCCGAGCCGCTGGAGGAAGACCTTGATGTAGGAAGGTCCGGGACTCTGCCCGCAGGAGGCCACCAGAACGGGCAGTTCAGCCTTCTGGGTGGTCTGCTGCGCGACGAGACGCCGCGGTGCGGCGACGATTATCAGCAGGATGAGCGCGGCCCACGCGACCGCTCTCCACAGGTGCTTCATGATCCGCTCCTTGCCGTCACAACTTCCGATCCGAGTGGGCAGACGGTAATAGTATCCCACCGGGAGGGCGGTATCAATTACGACCACGGGCCCCCGACGGTACTACCGCTGCACCCGGGACATCTTCACTCCCTAGAAGCCTGTCGGAGTAAGCCACCGGTTCAGCCGCCTGGTCGGCCGGCGCCAGCTCGAACCTCGCGTTCGCCGGATACTCCGACAGGTTCCCAGGCCGGGGGATCGCCGGGCGGAGACGATCGTGACGGATCGGATCCGGGCGATCGCGGTCCTCTTAAACCGACCGCGGCGAGCCCGGCCACCGCCGCCAGCCAGATCCCCGACACAATCCAGAAGAGAATGCCGTCCTCCGACACCCTGTCACGCAAAGCGGAAGTGCCGGGTCCGGGCAGGGGGACCGGATCCCACGGGAGGCCGTGGTGCAGGGCGAGCCCCCGGATGAAGAGCAGGTGGATGACGGGCACGCCCCGGGCCGCCAGGGCGAAGAGCACGCCCCGCTCGCCCGGCGGCGGCAGGGTGAGGTCGCGGGGATCGTTCAGGCCGGGCCGCAGACGCAGGGCGAGCGGGCTCGTCCCCAGATTCGCCCAGCTCCCCCCGGCGTTGATGAACGCGCTGATCCGGCCGGTACCGTAGATCTCCAGGCGGCGGCGGACGTTCGCCTCGAGATCGTCCTCGAGGAAGGTGGGGAATCCACTCGCGGCGATCCGTTCCCGCAGCCGGTCCCTCACCCCGGGCTCGAATCCCGCCCCCACATCGCGGGTACCTCCCAGGGAGACGGCGGCCGGGGGCACCTCGAACACACCCGCCCGGAGCAGGAGGGTGTGGATGTCGAGCAGGGTCAGATCCTCCCGGGTGGCGCCGTACCCCGAAGCTCCGAGCGAAAGGATGACGACGGGATGGATCCCCCCCGCCCGGCAGGCCGCGAGGACGGCCGGGAGCAGGGCCGGGAATGAGGCCGAGAGGCCGACCGCTACGGTATCGCCCCGGGCCGTCCCCGCCCGGCGCAGTAGATACAGGATAAGGGCGGCCAGGTCGGGCACGGCGGTCGTCCGCTTGGCCGCGGCATCCCCCAGGGTGGTCATGAGCGGGGTGAGTTCGGGACCGATCAGGCCGGTGCGGTTGGGATCGATACGCTCGTCGATCGCGATCCCGGCGGAGTCGCAGTGCGCCCGCACGGCGGTGACGGCGCGATCCATGAGACGGGCCGCTTCGAGCATCTCGGGGGTCCAGGAGAGGCGCTCGGCCGGGGCGAGGATCTCGATAC
Source organism: uncultured Gemmatimonadota bacterium (assembly GCA_964435265.1). Taxonomy (GTDB): domain Bacteria; phylum Blakebacterota; class Blakebacteria; order Blakebacterales; family Blakebacteraceae; genus CAYSYY01. The sequence continues at coordinate 2,971 of CAYSYY010000294.1, read as the reverse complement.
ACAGCCAGGCCGCCAGGCTCACCGCCCCGGCCGCGAGGAGGAGCCGGTGAGTGCGGTTCACAATCCCAGGGCCCGGCCCAGCAGAGCCAGGGCGACCGTGACGGTGACCAGGCCGGCGGTGGTGACGAGCACGCCCTGCCGCTCGAAGTGGTTGGCGATCAGGCCGGGGATGACCCAGCCGATGACCCGGAACTCGATCGAGACGGGGAACAGGGTCGGGAGGAGCTGGCGCCAGAGCACGGCCAGCACCCCCCCGAGCAGGATCAGGAAGACGAACCGGCGGCGGCCGAAGAGGATGAGCCGGGACGAGGCGAGCCGGTAGAGAACGAGGGCGAGCCCGGCGGCGATCAGGGTGCCGGCGATCCGTGCGGGTTCGTGCACGAAGAGCACCAGGTAGGAAGGGACGATGATCCCGCCGGGATAGACGCCGGTCAGCGCGGTGAAGAGGAGCGAGAGCAGCAGGCCGATGAAGGGGACTTCATATCCCATGCGCCACCTCCTCGTCCCCCGATGCTCCCGAGGCTCCCGAGGACGCCGGATCTGACGACATCGTCACAGGCTCCGCCGTACCCGATATCACCGCCTGATAAGGCTCCCCCACGCGGCGCCAGTACTCCACCAGGGCCTCACCCGGCCCACCGATGTTCCCGAACCCGAAGAGGATATCCCCGTCGGCCATGGTGCGGCCCACCGCAGCCGTCATGCCGGCCGGATCGCCGGGCGCGAGCAGGCGGCCGCGGCCCAGCCGCGACCGCACCGCCCGGGCGTGCAGACCGCAGAGGTGGAGCTCGGAGAAAGTGTCGCGCAGCCCGCCGCGCAGGGCCTCCACCCACTGCACGGTCCGCTCCCCCCGATCGGGCCGAAGGGCCAACAGACCGGTTACGGAGGTCCGAGCCGGGGGCAGGAGCGTCCGCACCCGGTCCAGGACCCGGGCGGTGGAATCGGGATCGTTGGCGGCAAACGCATTCACCAGCCAGATGTGCTTCGGCCCGGCGGCCGGGCCGCCGGCCGGGTCCTTAACCGGCTCGCAGGCCGCTGCCAGGCGCCAGATGCCGAGAGCGCCGAGATCGGGGGAAGCCTGTTCGAAGCCCCGCCGGACCGTTCCGCGGTCGAAGCCGAGCTCTTCCGCCAGGGCGCAGACGAGATCGAGGTTCTCGGCGAACTCGTAGCACGCCGGTCCCGCCTTCCCGGGTTCGAGGCAGGCGGAGGTCCCGGCCGGGACCTCGATGAGCCGGCCCCCCGATCCCGCCACCGTCCGGCGGAAGACCTCGCGGGCTTCGGCAGCCGGCACGAAGAGGGTCGCTCCGGGGGGAACATCCAGGGCCAGGGTGGCGGCGATCGCCTCCTCGGTCCCCCCCATCGCCTCGAGATGATCCCGCCGGACATTGGTGAGCAGGACGATGTCGGGGCGCAGCAGCATCTGCGCCTCGATCCGGTGGCACTCGGGATGCAGGCTCATGATCTCGGCCACCAGCACCTCGACGCCCCGCTGTCCGGCCTCGCGCACCAGGCGCTTCTGCTCGATGATCGAGGGCACCCCGCGGCGGCGGATCGGCTGCTCGCGGCCGTCGGGGAGAATCAGCACGGGGCGCGAGCCGGTGGTCTTGGCCAGCACCGTCCGGCCACCGGCGCGCAGGACTGCGGCGAGCAACCGCACCACGCCCGACTTGCCCCGCGTGCCGGTCACCGCGATGCAGAGAGGGATCATCCGGCGCCGACGGGAGTGGAGATGGATTTCGAGAAGCAGGTATCCAAGAAAGAAGAGACAACCGGAAGCGATCACCAGCACCGGCGTATCCGTTCGCTCACGATCTGGCCCCGGGTCGGGCGAGGCAGATCTCCCGGCTCACACCGACTGCTCCTCTCGCTCCTCATCCGGCCCACCCTCCGGTTCCTCCCCGATAGCGAGCATGGTCGCGCCGCCGGCGGAGCGGGTGGCGTCGGGATCGGTAAGGCTCTGAAGTTTGACCATCACGTCGCGGATCCGCGCGCTCGCGTCGCGGATCCGGGCCACGGCCTTGCTTGTTTACGCCGGATCCAGACCGCCCTTTTCCAGACGCTGGAGCAGGAGCTGGGCATAGCCCAGGATGCCGGTGAGCGGATTGTTGATCTCGTGATGCAGGGTCGTGACCATCTGGGAGGTTACGGTGAGCTTCTCGAAGAGCAGGCGCTTCGCCTCCAGATCACGCAGCCGGAGCTGGGTCTCGATGCGGGCCAGCAGCTCATCCCGGTTCACCGGTTTGGTCAGATAGTCATTGGCGCCGCTGCGCAGACCCCGGGCTTTGTCCTCGGATTCCTTCTCATGGGCGGTGACCATGATCACCGGGATCTGTTCGGTGGCGGGATCGCTCCGCAATGCCGTGCAGACCTCGAAGCCGTCCATATCGGGCATGACGACATCGAGGAGGATGAGATCGGGCGGCTTGGCGGCTACGAGAGCAAGAGCCTCCCCACCCGATCCCGCTCCCCGGGTCTCGAAATCCGCCCCGCGGAGGATCTTCTCCATCAGGGCGACGTTGACCGGCACGTCATCCACGACGAGGATGTACCGGGCGGACGTCTCCCCGCCCGCATTCACGGACTGGCCGGGCATTCTGGACCGGTGATGCTGCGCCGGATGACCTCCGGTTTCATTCCCCCTCTTTCAGTTCCTCTTCTCCGGGCTGCGCTTCAGGCATGCCGGGTTCCTCTTCCCCGATCCCTCCGGGAGCCTGGCCCTCGGGTGTCGGCGGTGCCGCAGCCGGTTCAGGAGCGAAGGCCTCGGGAGCCGGCGGTGCGGCAGCCGGTTCGGGCGGTGGAGGCGGCGGCGCCGCCTCGGGCGCCGGAGCCGCGACCTTCGCGGCGGTCGAGATCTTCAGCGGCAGGTACAGCGGACAGAGGCCGATCGCACTCGTCAGCAGGAAGATGATCGCGATGATGCCCAGGATGACGGCTGCGGTACCCGTGATCTGGTTGACGAGGTAGAGAATGA
>CAYSYY010000293.1:0-5126 GCA_964435265.1 uncultured Gemmatimonadota bacterium | reverse complement strand
CGCCGTGCAGCAGCACCCCTCCCGCTGGGTGAGCGGCGTAGAGCGCGGCGAACTTCTCCGGGCTCATCCCGAGGGTGAAGTTGTTGACATAGATGAATCCGACGTAGAGCAGGAGCAGACCCGAACCGATCACGACCGGGAGCTGCCCCCGCGGCCGCCGCCGACGCAGGAACTTGTGGTAGTAGAAACCGGTGTAGGCCAGCAGCATGACCGGGATCACCTGGATCCAGAAGGAACCGATGATCACCGACGAGGCGTAGAAGAGCTGGCCGTAGAGCACCTGGACGAAGAGCAGGGGGGGGATACCCAGGGTGATGATGTAGGAGACCCCCAGCGGGAAGCTCCCGCCGAAGAAGCGGGTGATCCCCTCATGGGCCGGGATCTTCCGAAACCGGGCCCAGAGGAAGAGGATGACACCGCCGACCGTGAAATTCATGGCCAGCAGGTGCAGGGTCAGGGTGAGGTAGGCCAGGGCCTGCAGGATCCAGGGGGGCAGCGGGAAACCGAGGGGATCGGGGCCGGGGATCTGCGCCGGGGCGGTGAGCAGACCGGAGAGAATGGCGGTCAGGGTCGTCATCGTCCGCCCTCATCCCTCCTGGCGCTCTCCCCGAAGTAGAGCGCGCCGTTCTTGCCCCGCATCTCGGCGGCCAGGAGTCCGGCGGCATCCACCGTATCACCTGTATGCCGGGAGACGATCCAGGCGGCCAGCGCCGCCCGATCGGCGGTCGAACCCTGGAAGGGGGGCATCACCCCCGATTCATGCATCGTCTCGAACCAGCGCATCCCGAACTCGGGCGTCCAGTCATCGGTCCGTTCCCGCAGCGACCGGTACCCGTTCCAGGTATGGCAGCTCGAGCACTGAAGCCGCCAGATCCACTCCCCGTGCTCGGGGCTCAGGGCCCGGACCGGCGGGGCCCAGCGGGCTTCCTCCAGATAGGGCCGGGCCAGCCGGGCGGGATCGTCGGCCCGTTCTTTCCACAGCGAGTTGGAGTAGAGGGTGCCGTAGACGACGTAGGGTTTGCGGGCCAGCTCGCGAAAGAACTCGGCCCCCATGATGCCGAACTGGGCCATGACGAACAGCGCGACCGCCCCGATGAAGGTGACCGCCCGGGGGCGCAGGGCGGCGATCGCGGTCCCGGCCACGATGAAGATCCCGGCCGTTACGGCCAGCCAGAAGTAGCGGGTGATCGCTTCGAGCCGGCCGCCCATGACCCCCGTCGCTCCGTCCCGGAAGAGGGCTACGGTGTTCTCCGGCAGGATGGAGAAGTACCAGATCATGAACAGCGGCATCAGCACGGCGGCCGGGATGACCCACTTCGCCGCGAAGGAGATGAGCCGGTCCTTGAAATCCGCTCCGTTGAGCCGGGTGGCCACGATGACAGCGAAGAGCCCGGCGATCAGAAACATCGCCACGGTACGGATCAGCAGCGAGGGCAGGTAGCCGGGGTTGAAGAATCCGGCGGCGATGCTGGTGTTCTCGAGCGACCACGCGCCGGGGGTCAGCATGAAGGTGAGGATGCCGTTGATGATGAAGAGCGAGAGCCAGGCGATGACGAAATAGGCGCCGGCCAGGAAGATCTGCCTCCGGCGCGGGTTGCGCCCCCAGCCGTAGAAGTAAAGGTAGAGGGTGGTCAGCTCGCCCAGGAACATGACCCACTCGATGGCCCAGGCGAAGACGAACTGGTGGATGAGCAGACTGGTGCCCTCGGGGCTGGCGAGCTGGATGGCGAACCAGATCCCCACTCCCGTCACGGCGCCGAAAACGGTCGTGTACACCAGGAACCAGGTCGCGTACTTATGCAGCCATCCCCGGATCGCCTCGCCGTCGGGCCGTCGCTCCGACCACAGCTCGGCCACGAAGAGGAAGGCGCCCCCGCCGATCGCCAGGTGCGAGATGAGGATGTGGATGATGGCGATAATGGCGACGACGAGTCCGGCGCCCAGGAACGGGACCTCCCAGACGGGGTAGTTCATGCCTTCTCCTCCCGCGGCGGTGCCGACGACGCCTGCCCGCTCATGACAACCATCCCCAGAGCGTGAGGATGAGGAACGCGATCAGGCCTGCGAGGCCGGCCTTCGTCACCAGGCGGCCCCGGCGGTCGGTGGGCACGGCCCGGTCGAAGAACGGAACGGCGACGACCCCGATCGGGATCAGGGTCAGCAGCGCGAGCCCCAGCAGCTCGATGCGGCCGGGGAAGAGCTTGAGGAGCTGGAACTGCGAGAGGAAGTACCATTCCGGCTTGATTCCCGCCGGAGCGGCGAGCGCGGGATCGGCTTCCGGGGCCAGGGCGCGCGGCCAGACCGCCGCCAGGGCGACGAGCAGCACACTCATGAGGAACCAGACCGGGATCTCACCGAACAGGAACTCGCTGAAGAACTTCTCGTACCGTTTCTCCTGTGGCGGCAGGGCCGCGAAGGAATCGGGCTCGCTCACCCCCTGGAGCTGGATGAACAGCAGGTGCACGCCGATGACAGCCAGCACGATCAGGGGAAGGACCGCGACGTGCAGGGTATAGAAGCGTCCGATGGTGTCGAGGGTCACCTCGGGACCGCCGCGGGCCAGGTCGGCGAGCAGGGTGCCGATCAGCGGGGCCTTCTCGATCTCGGTGATCCCGACCCGGGTGGCGAAGAAGGAGAGGTCGTCCCACGGCAGCAGGTACCCCGAGAAACCGAAGAACAGGGTGAGTCCGAGGAGCCCGGCGCCGGTCAGCCAGGTGAACTCGCGCGGGCGCCGGTAGGCCTTCATGAAAAAGGCGCTGAACAGGTGGATGAAGAGCGCCAGGATCATGAGGTTGGCGCTCCAGTGGTGCACGCTGCGCACGAGTACACCGAAGGGGATCTCCATCACCAGGCGCTGGACCGACGACCACGGTTCCGCCGGCCGGTAGTAGACCATCAGCAGGATCCCGGTCACGACCTGGACGGCGAAGAAGAAGAGAACCATGCCGCCAAGGTTGTACCAGATCGAGGCGCGGTGCTTCGGCACGCTCTTCTCGGCCAGGAAATCGTAGACCGGCCAGACCGGGTAGCGGTTGAGCAGCCAGCGCCAGAACCGGCCGGCCCGTGAGCCGTCGGCGGGGAGCCGCGCCTCGGCCTCGGGGGGGATCGGGTATTCAGTCGTCACGATACGCCCTCCCTCCTCAGTGCCCTGTCACGTGACATGACACTCAGGCGTCCAGGCGGAAGACGAAGAGGACACCGCCGGTTTCCTCGACGCCCAGCTCGGTCAGCGGCCGGGGGGGCGGACCGGCGATGTTGCGCCCCTCCAGATCGTAGGTTCCGCCGTGGCAGTGGCAGTAGATCCGCTCGCCTTCGAAGGCCACGTTGCAGCCGGCGTGGGTGCACTTGGAGTCGAAGGCCTTGAGCATCCCATCGGCGTTGCGGAAGATGATCAGCCCGCGGTTGCCGTAGGCACCGTTCTTCCCCATGCCGGGGCGGGACACTTCGGCCGGCACGATGCCTCTCACGGCGGACCGGCCGCTCTCGTCGAAGGGATCGGGGGGCGCCTGCGGGCTGAGGAAGCGCAGGACGGGGTAGGCCGCGGCCGCCAGCCAGCCCAGGCCGAGGGCGCCGAGGAAGCCCAGGAAGCGGCGTTTCGAGGGGTGGGCGCTCTGCTCGTCATCCATGCGGCAGTCTCCGGTGAAGGTTGCCCCATCAAATGGATAATGAGTCCTGTTCCCGGATATTCATCGTACACCAGGTCGATCCGGAGGCAAAACGACATCAGGTCGCACCGCAACAGTTCCGGATTCTCGGGTGTTGATTCTCTCTGGCGGGGGGGTGGATGAGGGGCGTCATTGCAGGGCGGATCACCCTTCAGAGGACGGCGCCATGGAGAGGGATCAGCTGCTGGACCGGATCGCCGCGCTCTCCCGGGAGTTCGGAGGAACCCGCTACGTGCACGGCGGCGGCGGAAATACCTCGGTGAAGGAAGACGGGTTGCTCTGGGTGAAGCCGTCGGGCTGCACCCTTGCCGGGCTCACCCCGGTGGACTTCATCGGGCTCGACCGATCGCGGCTCGCTCCCCTCTACGGTCCCCTGCCCGCCGATGCTGCAGCCCGGGAAGCCGCAGCCCGGCACGTCCTGTCGGAAGCCGTCGTATCGGGAGGCGGCGGTCGCCCCTCGGTGGAAACTCCCCTGCATGATTCCATTGCGGCCCGGTTCATCGTGCACACCCATCCCACGCTGGTTAACGGCCTGACCTGCGCCGCCGACGGTCGGGCGGCCGCGGCACGGCTCTTCCCCGATGCTCTCTGGATCGACTACGTCGATCCCGGCTGCCTCCTGGCCCGGCGGGTCCGGGCCGAACTGGAGGGCCGGAGCCGGGGATCGCAGGACGATCCCGCCGTCATCTTCCTGCAGAACCACGGTGTTTTCGTCGGCGGCGGGGATCCCGGGGCGGTCCGGACCGCCTACGCCCGGATCATGGATCGGCTGGCCGGCGAGTACGTCCGGCTCGGTCTGGCGATCCCATCGCTCGATGCACCGGCGGAGGGACCGGATTCGGATCCGGCGGCCGGGGTCGAGGACCACGGAGCCGGGGCGCGCCGGCGGATCCTGGACCTGCTGTCTGAATCGTGGACCGGACCCGCCGCCCCCTGCGTGGTTGACGGAGCCGGCTTCATTCCCGCGACCGGTCCGCTGACTCCCGATCACATCGTCTACGCCGGCAGCGAACCGCTCGCGGGCGATCCCATTCCCGCGGCGGTCGATGCATACCGAGGGCGTTTCGGGTACTATCCGAAGGTCATCACGGCCGGCGGGCGGGTCTTCGGTGTGGGCGATACGCCCGGACGGGCCGCCCTGGCGCTCGAACTGGCTCAAGCCGGAGCCGCGATCGTACATCTCGCCGGCGCCTTCGGGGGGGTGCGTTATCTCGATCCTGAGGCCAGCCGGTTCATCGAGGGGTGGGAGGTGGAGCGTTACCGGATGAAACAGATCTGATCCCCTCTGATCCGCGGAGGTGAACATGGGCAGCGACACCGCGATCGATCAGGCCTATGCGCTGGCCCGGGAGCGGTACACCGGGCTGGGAGTGGACACCGAGGCCGCGCTGGAGCGGCTCGGGCGCATCGCCGTCTCGATCCACTGCTGGCAGGGCGACGACGTGGGCGGGTTCGAGACCG
>CAYSYY010000292.1:0-5136 GCA_964435265.1 uncultured Gemmatimonadota bacterium | reverse complement strand
CCAGCAGATCCAGACCCGACCCGACGAGTACGACGTGCTGTGCACGCCGAACCTGAACGGCGACTTCCTGTCGGATGCGGCCATCGCCCTGGTAGGCGGTCTGGGGCTGGGCCCGGGCGCCAACATGTCCGACGACGTGGCGCTCTTCGAGGCCACCCACGGTACCGCGCCGAAGTACACGGGGCTGGACAAGGTGAATCCCGGTTCGCTCATCCTTTCGGCCGTGATGATGCTCAACCACATGAGCTGGAACGAGGCGGGCGACCTGATCATCACCGGCATGGAACAGGCGATCATCGACGGGCATGTCACCTACGACCTGGCGCGTCTGATGAAGCGCGAAGGTCGCGAAGACGTGACCGAAGTGTCCTGCTCCGGTTTCGGTCAGGCGATCATCGACCGGATGTAGGCTTCAACCCGGTATCAGGACGTCGTGCCCTCGAAACGGGCACGAGAGAGAAAGGCGGTCTTCGGACCGCCTTTTTCCATGGATCCAGCCAGCCGGATTGACGGTACCAGTGAGCTGTCTGCCGGACCCCTTCTTCGAGTGCGATCGCGGGGAAGAAACCGGCGTCTTCCTGGAGTGGCGTGATATCGCAGGCGTAGTTGGTGCCGGCGGTCTTCCGAAAGCGGCTCAATTCGACCAGGGGCGCGCACCTGAAGAACCGGGCATGGATCGATATTGCGCCGTCGAGCATCCCTATGAGCCACCGGTTGAGATTGATCGTCCGGGTCCGCACGCCGAGAACCTGTTCGATGAGGGCTGCGAGTTCACTGTACGTTCAGACGGTGGGGCCGGCCAGCAGATAGGTCCGGTGCAGGGTCCGCCGCGACACGGCAGCCTGCCACAGTGCAGTGACGGCATCGGAGATGAAGATCGGATTGGAGATCAGGTCGGGCGGTTGAAGACGGATCCCGTTCAGGGCGAGTCGGAAGAGCGGGAAGAGGGTGCTCACCTGACGCGGTCCGTAGACGAGCCCCATCCGGACGATCGTCGCCGGAATACTCCGGGCACGGGCACGAACGATCTCTTCGGCCTGCAGCTTGCTCCGCCCGTAGTCGTTATCAGGATTACACATCTCGCCGACGGTGCGCAGTCCCCGGTGCCGGCACGGTCCCATGGCGATGAGGGATGAGGCCAGGACGAAACGCCTGAGCCCGGGCACCTCATGGCGGCAGAGTTCAATCAGGTTTCCGGTCCCGGCGGTATTGACCGCATAGTAGGTTTCCGGGATCTGGGGAGGGAGCACGCCGGCCAGATGGATGATGATATCGGGCTGTCGGTGAAGAACCGGCCGCAGCGATTCGCGATCGTTGACATCCGCGTAGACGAGATGAACCGGCTTCCAGCTGATCCACCGGAGATCATCATCGGGATGGACCACGGCTGTCACCCGCTGGTTCCGTATCAGCAGGTGATCCACCATATGACTGCCGATGAAGCCGGCCGCTCCGGTAACGAGAACCTGCATCGGCATACCCTCCCTTCGAGGTCGAACAGCGGCTGCAACCTCGTCAGGGTGCACAGGGCATGCCAACGAGCCAACGGCAGTGGAAATGTGATCTATCTTGTTGCCGGGGAAAAAGTTGGAGGATCGATCAGAAAGCCGGCCAAGGCGTGACGGGATTCAGCAGCCTGGAGTATGTCTCATCGACAGCACGCCTGCTGTGAGCTTCCGGGCACACCTTTCAGTTCCCGACTCGGGGAGCGGGATCGCCTATCGTATGACCGGCCCGAGGCCGGTGCGGAGCAGGTTCCTCTCGTCGTCGTACCAGTCGCCCAGAGCGGTCCCCGGCAGGAATTCGTCGTGGGCAACCGCGAGCAGATCGGTCAACCGGCGCCGCATACGCTCCAGGACCGGCAGCTCTCCCCGGCCGGCGGCCAGATTGTTCATCTGCCAGGGATCCTCGACGTTGTGGTAGAGTTCCTCTTCACCGCTGAGCCATTTACAGTACGTGTAGTCCCCGGTGTAGATCCCCCGCCATTCCGGCCAGAGGGTTCCGGTCTGGAAGAAATCCCAGTGTGAAGTGTAGCTGCCGATCAACACCTCCTCCCGCGCCCGCTGTTCTCTGCCGAGCACGATCGGGCTCAGATCGGTACCATCGACCTCTCCGGGAATGCTTGTGCGGGTCAGGCCGCACAGGGTCGGGAGGTGATCCATGGCCGTGAATATGGCATCGCTCTCGGAACCCGCCGCGATCATGCCGGGCCAGCGGATGATGAGGGGGATGTGAACGGCTTCGGTATACGGGACCATCTTGTTCAGCCGGCCGTGGCTACCGTGCATCTCGCCGTGATCGGCGGTGAAGACCAGGATCGTCTCGCCGGCCAGGCCGGACTCGTCCAGGTACCGCATCAACCGTCCGATATTGTCATCCACGTTCTTCGACATGGCCAGATAGCATCGCATGTCAGCCAGCGAGCGCGGATTCTCCGCTGGAACGTTGGGAGCCCAGTGTACGGTTTCCGGGACCTGCTCCAGATACCCCGCCGGCGCATCGCTCGGCCTGAAGGGCGGATGAGGGGGGTGCGGAGCCACGGTCAGGAAGAAGGGCCGGTCGGAATCCCGGTGCGTTTCCATATAGGCGACGGCCTGATCGATCTGGGTATCGGTCTCGTACCGGCCGGAATAGATCTTCTCCGGTTCATCCCGGTAGAACCAGTAGTCGTTGAAGGAGGTGTGGAAATTGAATGCTTCCCAGTGCTGATACCCGAGGCGGGCCGGGCCGGGGGGAACGAACTCGGTCTCCGGATTGACCTCACGCCAGGCCGCGATCGCCGCCGGGTCGGGCTCGAACCGGCCTTCCCGTTTCCGCCAGCCGGCCGCGAGATGCCACTTGCCGATGAAACCGGTGTCGTACCCGGCGTCTGCGAACACCTGTGCCAGGGAGTGCGGATTCTGGACCGGGTCGGCCTCGAGGAAGTTCATGACGACCCCCGAATGGGTGGGATACCGCCCGGTATGCAGCATGCCGCGAAACGGGGTACAGAGGGGACAGCTCGAGATCGCGCGGGTGAACCGCACCCCTTCACCGGCCAGGCGGTCGATGTGCGGGGTGGTGATATCCCTGCCCCCGTACACGCCGCAGACATCGGCCCGGAGCTGATCGTCGAAGATGAAGACGATATTCGGCCGCCGGCCTTTCCCGGCCGATCCCCCTCCGGAACAGCCCGCCAGCGCCGCCGTCAGGGCTCCGGCAGCGGTGGTCCTCAAGAAAGTCCGGCGGTCGATCCGCCCTTCGGCTGATTCTCGTGAAAGACTCAGTCGTGTATCCTTCCGTGTCATCGGGGGGATCCCTTCTATGGATGTACCACCGCATCGCTGATCCTGACCGCCCCGGCGGCCTTATCTTGGCGATCTCCTCGAGACGATCTCGACCAGCAGGCGGATCAGCTCGCGGGCGGGTTTGTAGTAATCATCGGGGTGCCAGGCCCAGTAGTCCCCCATCGTCATGCAGGTCTCCCACGGATAGGGGAGCGGCTCGGCCGGCGAGGAGAGGGGCATATCGCCTGCTCGATCGAGGTGCGGGTTCATCTGTTCAGGGGCCAGCCTACCATACCCTGCCGGAACCGGCAATCGCCCCTCGCTTCACCCTGGTGACAGACCGACCGGCGTGGCCTGAACATGTTCACGCGGTTGATTTCCATCGGATCTGAGGGTACTCTCGAATCACGCTCCCTCAGCCCTGCGTTGATCATGGAAACCCGTCCAACAACATGGATCCTCTCGATCCTGCTCATCGTATCCGGTGCGATCCTGCTGCTGGAGAGCTATGGACTCGTGGACGGCATCTCCCGTCTCTGGCCGGTGTTCCCCTGCATCCTCGGGATAGGTTTCATTCTCCTGTTCGCGAGGAAACGATCGGACGTCGCCCTTCCGATCATCGGGACCTACCTGGTGTGCGCCGGGCTGCTGTTCTTTGTCCTGAACTTCACCACCTGGCATCTTCTGGCCGACCTCTGGCCGCTCTTCGTCCTGTTCCTGGGGCTCTCCTTCCTGGCTCCGGTACTGTGGGGAGAAAAGCGGAGGATTTTCGCACCCCTGGCTTTCATTCTCATTCTCCTGGGTGGAGCGTTTCTGCTCGTCTTCACCATTGATCCCCGGCTCTGGCCAGCCACCCTCATCCTGTTCGGGATCTGTCTGCTGATCATCAACCGATACGACCGGGGAGAGTACGAGTCCACTGTCGACTGACTCAGCGGCCGGCGGGCGAATGCCGTCCGCGATACCAAACGGATTGTGACCTCTCATGAAGAATAAAATCATCATCATCGAGCCGCGGGGCGGACGGGCGAACGTCTTCGCCGACTACCTCAACCTCCCGCTCATGGGCACCCTCTATCTCGGTACGATCCTCAAGCAGGCGGGTTATGAGGTTCAGATACTGAACGAGAATCTCCTGGGCCGCGACGTGGCCCTCAGCGAACTCACTGCCGATTACCTGCTGCTGAGCCTGTTGACGCCAACCGCCGAACGCGGTTACGAGATCGCCCGCACGTTCCGTGCCCTCAATCCCCGCGCCGTGACCGTCATCGGAGGGATCCACCCTTCCTTCCTGCCCGAAGAAGCGGCAGCCTGCGCCGATTACGTGGTCACGGGTGAAGGGGAAGAGGTGATCGTCGATCTGCTCAGGTACGGCAGTGGAGAGAAGATCATTGCGGCCCCGCGAGTTACCGCCCTGGACCGCGTGCCGATACCTGATTTCGATCTCCTGATGAACCGGAGGAAGCTTCGGATCACTCCTGCCATGACTTCACGGGGGTGCCCCTTCGACTGCAATTTCTGCGCGGTCACCGAGATGTTCGGTCGCGCCTACCGGATGCATTCGATCGAGCGGGTGATCGAAGAACTCGGACGTATTCGAACCCGGCGGGCATTCATTTACGATGACAACTTCGCCGCCAATCCGAAGCGGACCCATCAGCTCCTGGATCGGATGATCGCGGAACAATTCCAATTCAAGTGGTCCACCCAGGTCCGGGCCGACGTCACCCGGGACCGCGAGCTCGTCGCGAAGATGAAGCAGGCGGGATGTCACCGGGTCTATATCGGATTCGAGTCGATCAATCCGGCGACCCTGGAACACCTCGAGAAGAAACAGTCCCCCGAGGACGTCCTAACGGCGATCCGGATT
>CAYSYY010000291.1:0-5140 GCA_964435265.1 uncultured Gemmatimonadota bacterium | reverse complement strand
CGAAGTACTCGATCTCGTCCCAGTGGTGGACGTAGGCCTGGCTCATCATCGCCCGGGTCCACTGCTGGTAGATATCGGTGTGGCAGGAGCCGCAGCGTTTCGCGCTTTCGTAATCGTCGTAGGCCCGCGTGCCGTGGGCGGCGTCCCCGGCCGGCACCCCGGTCTGATAGATGGGCCCGGCCGTCCGGCCGGTCGGCAGGCCGGCGCCGAGCAGCACGAGCGCCGCGAGTCCCGAGAGCGCGAGCCAGCCGCGGCGTTCGCGGGTGCGGGTCTGATCCATACCCTCCTCCACGACGGGGGGGAGATCGCACCTTCCCGTATTCCGCCACCGATTACTATGACCGACCCCGGCCGCCCCTTCAAGCTCAGCTGCGGTTACAGTTCGCTCCCCAGGTCAGTCGGCCGGATCCGGGCCGGCACTTTTCCTGCGACAGCGACCGCCTCACCTGATTAATTGTCACTCCGAACGAAACAGCGCCGTCCCGTTTCCGGAACGGGACGCGGTCGCTGTCGCCGCCGCAGGTGCCGGAGCGGCACCGGCGGAACCACCTTCCACTCGAGGTCTACATGCGACAGAACCTGCTCTCCACCCCACCCGTTCGCCCGTCGGAGCTTCCGCCCGTTCGTCCATCAGTGCATTCGCTTGCTCTCCTTTTCGCTCCACTCTGCAGGATGACGTTCTCTTTCCTGATCCTGGCCGCCCTGGCGATCTTCATCGCTCCGGGTGCCGCCCGGGGGCAGCAGCGCACCCAGGCCGAGATCGACGCCTACCAGGCCATGACCAGGCTCGAGGATCCGGCCGCCCGCCTGGCCGCAGTCGAGGATTTTCTCAACCGGTGGCCTGAATCCGGCTACCGCACCGGGGTGCTGCAGGTGGGCCTGCTCAGCGCCGGCGAACTGGATCCTGTTGCCCCTCTGGTTCTGGAGTACGCCGAGCGGTACGTCGAATCGTACAGTCAGCGATCCCCCGTCCAGCTGGCCTGCGCCTTCGCCGCCCGCCAGCTCGAAAGAATGGATTCGCACCCGGAGGCCGTGGACGGCTACGTGGCCCGCGCCCTGGACGGAGTCGAGGCACTCGATTCCCGGTCTGCAACCGGTCTCTGGGACGCCCTCGCGTTCGTATCCCACTCCCGGGGTGAATACCCAGAGGCGGTGGAACGTCAGCGCCGCGCGGTCGAGGCCAATTCCAGCGTCTCTTACCGCATCACCCTGGCCCGCTACCTCCTCGACGCCGACCGGCTCTCCGAAACCGAGGAGCTGATCGCGGACGCGATCCTGGAAGCTCCGGACAACGCGGCCGGGCTCGAGGTGTTCAACGCCCTTGCCGCCCGGCGCACCTCGGGCAGTGCGGGTGCGGTGGCATACAAGGAGCGACTCGTGGCCGGGCGGGCCGACGCCAGGCTGGCCGAAGCCGATGACGAACTCGCCGTCAAGCAGGCCCTGGCCCTCGCTTTCGCCAAGCTGGGCTTCCTGCTCGACCGGGCCGCCGTTTATGCCGCCGAAGTCGACCATGCCATCGGGCCCGACACGGGGGCCGACGCCTACCTCGCCGCCCGAACCGCCGTCGCCTGGGTCCACCTGGCCCGGAGGGAGTATGAGACCGTCCTGACCGTCACCGCTCCGGTGCTGCCGCTCGCCAGTCCTTACGCCTACGACTTCCATCTCGCCCGGGGCGCGGCTTTCGAAGCTCTGGACCGGGATGACGAGGCCATCGACGCCTACCTCGAGAGCGCCGGGATGGTCGCCAATCCGGCCGTGATGGCGCCGCTCGAAGCGGTCTGGTCGCGGGTTCACGGCTCGACCGACGGGCTGGAGACCAGGCGCGAGAGCCTGCTGCGGGAGCTGGAGAACTGGCACCCCGCGGGGGCCTTCTCCCCGCCGGCCGACTGGTCGGGGCGGGTGGTCCTGGCCGAGCTCTTCACCGGTTCGGAGTGCCCCCCGTGCGTCGGCGCCGATGCCGCCTTCGACGGTCTGATCGCCAGGTACCCGACCACGGCGGTGGCCGTGCTGGTGCATCACGAGCACATCCCCCGCCCCGACCCGATGACCAATCCGGACACCGTCGCCCGGATGGACTACTACGGGCGCGGGGTGATCAGAGGGGTGCCCACCGCGATCATCAACGGTACCGATGCCGTCGTCGGCGGCGGCGGCCGCGCCGCCGGCAAGGGCCGGTACGGGACCTACTCGTGGATGATCGAGCGGCACCTGGCCGCCGCGCCACGACTCGATATCGACCTCACCGGACGCATCCGCGCCGGCGCCCTCGAGGTCACCGCGAAGGTGAAGCTGACCGATCCCGCCCTGCGCACTCGCGACGACCTGCGCCTGCGGCTGGCCGTGGCCGAGGAGCTGCTGCACTTCGCCGGCAGCAACGGGGTCACCGAACACCCCATGGTGGTCCGCAGCTACCTCGGCGGTCCCGACGGGTTCGCCCTGACACCGGGCAAGAGAACGCTGCGGGTGAAGAACGGCTGTGACCTCGCGGTGCGAGAGGCCGAACTGCTGGCTTACCTCGAGCAGTACCAGGCCGAGAACGCCGGCCGCTTCGCCGGAGGCGGATTCGCCGAACTCAAGCACGAGATCGACGAGACCCGGCTCCTGGTGATCGCGTTCGTGCAGAACGACACGACCAAAGAGGTCTACCAGGCCCGGATCCTCGACCTGCGCTGAGGACGCGATTGAACTGTCGACGCCCTCTCCCCTCCGATGGTACACTCCCATCGGTTCCTCTGCGTACGGACAGGACAGGGTAGGGCACGTGGCAGATCCGACCAAGACGAAGTGGTTCGTGAAGGTCGTCCGGGAATGCGGCCTGAGCTATGAAACCGAACCCGTGCTCCCCACCGAGGCCACTCCGGTTCAGGTCTGGGATGCCCTGGCCGGAGCCTGCGGGATCGACGTCCGCGATCTGGCCGGGCATATCGCCCGGCACCTCAAACTGAACGTGGCCGACCTGGAACGGATCGATCCCTACTGCCTTCAGCTCCTGCCCGAGAAGACCGCCCGGCGGTTCCAGCTCGTCCCTCTGCGCGAAGACGATCAGCATCTCTACGTCGCCACCTCCTGCCCCGTCGACTTCGACGCCCAGAAGGCGGTCACCTTCGCCTCGGGGCGGGCACCCGTCTTCGAGATCGCCCCGCCGGGGCTGCTCGACGATGCCATCGAAACCCACTACTCCCCCAACCGGGCGGTTGAGGGACTGCTGCGGGGAGTCACGGAGGAAGCGACCGACGGGATCAGCCTGGTGGAGGACATCTCGGCTGAAGCGGTCGGCTTCGAGGAAGTGTCGACCGGCCCCGTCATCAAGCTCACCAACCTGATCCTGAAGACCTCGGTCGACCAGGGGGCCAGTGACATCCACCTCGAGAAGGGACCCGGTGGCGGGGTCGTCCGCTTCCGCGTGGACGGCGTGCTCCGAACCTACATGCAGATGCCGATGCCGGCCATGAACCGGGTCATCTCACGTATCAAGATCATTGGCAAGATGGATATCGCCGACCGCCTGCGCCCGCAGGACGGGCGGGCGCGGGTGAGCGTACTCGGGCGGCCCTTCGATCTGCGTATCTCCACCATCCCGACCCGCGGCACCGAGAAGGCGGTCATCCGCCTGCTCGATCCGACCGGCTCCCCGAGCCTGGCCGACATCGGTCTGATCGAATCCGATGCCGGACGCCTCCAGGTGCTCCTGACCCACCGTGACGGCATCATCTTCGTCACCGGTCCCACCGGTTCGGGTAAAACCACCACCCTGTACGCCGCCCTGCGGGAACTGGCCACCGGCGAGGTGAACATCACCACGGTCGAGGATCCGGTCGAGTACGAACTGCCCGGGATCGCCCAGATCCAGGTCTCACCCGAACAGGGCGTCACCTTCGCCTCGGCCCTGCGGGCCATCCTGCGGCAGGACCCCGACGTGGTGCTGGTCGGCGAGATCAGGGATCTCGAGACGGCCCAGATCGCCGTACGGGCCAGCCTCACCGGCCACCTCGTGCTGGCCACCCTGCATACCAACGACGCCCTGGGAACGATCTACCGCCTGCGTGATATGGGTCTCGACTACACCGCGATCGCAGAGTGTATGCGCGGCGCCCTGGCGCAGCGGCTCATCCGGCGCGTGTGTCCCGCCTGCGTCCGGACGGTCGGGTGCGGGGAGTTCACCCCCGAAGAAGAACGGTTCGCCGCCCGGCATGGTCTCGACACCCTGAAACGCGCCGTGGGGTGCGCCAAATGCGGCGGCTCGGGGTACCGCGGTCGTCTCCCCGTGACCGAGATCGTGATCATGGATCCTGCCCTGGCCGGTCTGATCGCCTCGGGAGCCACCCCGGGCGAGCTGCGCGAGGCGGCTGCTGAGGCCGGGATGCACAACCTGCGCGCCGCGGCCGCCGACCGGGTCGTGCGGGGGGAGACGACCCTGGATGAGGTCGAGCGGATCCTCGGTGAAAGCCTGCGTGACGAGGAAGAACCGCCCGGAGAAGCAGCCGGTCCCGGGGGGGCCGACGAGGCGCTCCCCCACGTGCTCCTGGTGGATGATGATGCCGTCATCCGGGCCATGGCCCGGGCGCTGCTCGAGAAACAGGGATTCCGCGTTTCCGAAGCGGAGGACGGCGCCGAGGCGGTGAAACTGCTCGGGACCGGTGTTCTCTATGACCTGATCGTGCTCGACGTGGACATGCCCCGCCTCAACGGCCGGGAGACCCTGCACCGCATCAGGGAATCGGTGGCCACGGCCGGCATCCCCGTCATCGTGCTCACCGGCACCTCCGACCCCGAGATGGAGATCCATCTCATCACCGAGGGGGCGGACGACTACATCCGCAAACCGATCGACCCCCCCCGCTTCATGGCCCGCGTCTCCGCCACCCTCAGGCGCGCGGCCGGTTGATCAGGCATTCCGGTTCCTCGGTCGATGGAGGAAACCATCATGTCAGAAACTCCGCTCCGAGATCGACGCTCGTTCCTGAAGGGCGCGGCCGCAACGGCCGCTGCCGCCGCCGCTTCGGTCACCCTGGTGCCACGCCGGGTGCTGGGCGGCCGGGGATACACCCCACCCAGCGACGAGCTCACCAACGCCATCATCGGCGTCGGGGGTATGGGCGCGGTCTACCGGGCCTACCAGACCAATCTCAAACGCTACGTG
>CAYSYY010000290.1:0-5159 GCA_964435265.1 uncultured Gemmatimonadota bacterium | reverse complement strand
CGCGGCGGGCGGCACGCCGCTCTTGCCGGCGAGCAGGTCCTCGATCGCCGCGACCTGCACCTGAAGGTCACGCAGCCGCTCCTGGGCGGGAGCGAGCGGCGCCAGCATCCGCAGGGCCTCAAGCTGCACGTCCCGCAGGATCGTCAGATCCTCGAGGTTCCACCGGCCGTCCAGACGCGGATCCATGCGGATCTCCACCGTGCCCTGTTCGACCTGCCCGGAGCCGCTCTCCGGTCCCGCGTTCAGTTCTTCGATCACGAGGCTTACCGTGTAGGTACCGGGCACGGCCGCCGGTCCGCCCCCCCGGAAACCGCCGGCTCCAGCCTCCATGTCCTCCACCGTGTGGGTCATGTCCCAGGTCACCCGGTTCAGACCCCGGTGCCCGGTTCCCTCGAAGCTGGTCACGAAGGAACCGGCCGCGTCGCGGACGGTGATGTCGAGGCGCTCGTCCTCGCCCAGCTCGCCCGGGAGCCAGTAGGAGATGATCACTCCGTACGGCGGATTGGGCGCACTGAAGAGGAAATCGCCCTGGTCCTGGAGGTGGCTGGCCCGGTCGAACCGCCACGTCGCGCGCATCGGGAAAAGGCGCATGCTCCGCCCGGCGAAGAGCCGGGCGTTCATCCCCTCGAGCGGCCCGATGTCGTCCATGATCCAGGCACCGCGGGCATGGGTGCCGAAGAGCAGGTCGTTGCGGGTCGGGTGGACGTAGATGTCGTCCACCGGCACCCGGGGCAGTTCCCCTCCGAACATGTTCCAGGTCACCCCCCGGTCGTACGACCAGTAGGCACCCCGCTCGGTACCCAGGAAGAGCAGGTCGGGATTGCGGTGGTGCTCGCGGATCGTGTTGGCGTTGCTCCCCTCCGGGATGCCCGCCGAGATCGCACGCCAGCGCCGTCCGAAATCCTCGGTGACGAAGATATAGGGTGTGAAGTCGTTGTTGCGGTGCCCGTCGAAGGTCACATACGCCCTCCCCGCCTCGTGACGGCTGGCCTCGATGCGGGTGACGTAGGTGCGTGCGGGCACGCCGGGGACGTTGCCCACCACATTGGTCCAGGTCGCACCGGCGTCACGGGAGAGCTGCAGGTTGCCGTCGTCGGTCCCGACCCAGAGGATTCCGGCCGTGTGCGGGGACTCGCAGATGGTCGTGATCGTGCCGTACCGGGAGATGCCGTCGTTGCGGGAGATCGTGATGTCACGGTTCACCACCCCCATGATCTCCAGTTCGTCCCGGTTGATCTGTCGGGTGAGGTCTTCGGTGCGCTCCCAGGTGTCCCCCCGGTCGTTGCTGATGAACAGCCGGTTGCCGCCGTAGTAGATCCGGGTCGGATTGTGGGGGCTGATCTCGAGAGGGCTGTTCCAGTTGAAGCGGTACTGCTCCCGTTCCCCCTCCGGCGGCTGCGGCCGGATGCCGGTGCGGGCCAGCGTGGTCATGTCTACCCGGTTCAGGTTCCCGCTCTGCGACTCGGCGTAGACGATGTCCGGATCCTCCGGATCGGGCATGCAGTAGAAGCCGTCCCCGCCGTTGATGGTGATCCAGTCCCGGTTGGTGATACCGATGCGGTAGTAGTTGCCGCTCGGCCCGACCCACGTGCCGTTGTCCTGCAGCCCGCCGTAGACCGAGTAGAACGGCTCCCGGTCGTCGGCGCAGATCTCGTAGTACTGGGCCAGGGGGACCGTCTGCATGTCCACCCAGGTGCGGCCGCCGTCCCAGGTCCAGTCGATACCCCCGTCGTTGCCGATGATGATGTGTTCTGAGTCGTTCGGGTCCCACCAGAGGGCGTGGTGGTCCACGTGCACGTCACCGACCAGCCGCGTGCTCCAGCTGATCCCGCCGTCCCGGCTCACGTACATCTGGGTGTCCAGCACCCAGACGTGCAGGTCGTTGTTCGGGTCCACCCGGATCTGGCTGTAGTACATGGGGCGGGGATTGTCGGTGCACTGGTGGGTCCAGCTCTCCCCCCGGTCGTCGGAGCGGTAGACCCCGCCCATGGAGGCCGGTTCCTCCACCCGCCGGCCGCCGATGATCTGCCCCGCCTTCCGGGTATTGCTCTCGATGATGGCGTAGACCACGCGGGGATCGCGGTGGTAGATGTCCAGGCCGATCCGCCCGGTATCCCCTTCGGGGAGCCCGTTGGTGAGCCGGCGCCAGGTCCGGCCGAAGTCGGTGCTCTTGTAGATGCCGCTGTGCGAACCGCCGCCGTTGAACCCGAAGCCCGTGCGCCGGCGCTGATAGGCGGCCGCGTAAAGGATGTTCGGACTCACCTGATCCACGGCCAGATCGATGACCCCCGTATCCTCGTTGATTGAGAGCGTCTTCTGCCAGGTGTTCCCGCCGTCGGTGGTCATGAAGACCCCGCGCGCCTCGTTGGGGCCCCAGAGGCGGCCCACCGCGGCGACCCAGACGATGGCGGGATCGGTGGGATGGATCCGGATGCGGCCGATGTGGTGGGTGTCCTCCAGCCCCATGTGTTCCCAGCTCAGCCCGCCGTCCATGGATCTGTAGACGCCGTTCCCCCAGGAGGAGGATTGCCGGTTGTTCTGCTCCCCCGTCCCCACCCAGACGATGGCGGGATTCGACGGGGCGATGGCGATATCGCCGATCGAGGTGGACACCTGGTCATCGAAGATCGGTTCGAAGGTCGTGCCGAAGTTGGTGCTCTTGAATACGCCGCCGGCGGCATGACCGAAGTAGATCGTGCCGGGTTCCTGCACCGGCACCTCGATGTCGTCGATCCGCCCGCCCAGGTTGGCCGGCCCGATGTTGCGGACCGTCAGGGCCCGGAGCAGCGCCGGATCGACCCTGCCGCTCTGGGCTTCCAGGGACAGGGTGAACGTGAAGGGGAGGAGCGCGAGAACAGCCGACCGAACGCCGGCCCGGCGAAGGACGGGGGCGAGGGACATGGGATCCTCCTGGGGATGAGGTGGGAGGTGTCGTTGAGCCTACCCCGACCTCGATCCGTTCACCAGGGAAAAGCGGAGGCCGCCACAGCCGCGGATCCCTATCCGGAGCCTCGCGGTTGCTGCGGCCACAGCAACCGATACCGCTTCACCCGAGGAACGCCATCAGCGCCTTCGATGTGGGCGATGATCATATCGTCCTGGATGTACGGGGCGGGAAAAGACCTGAATCCCCCGGGGACCTCAACCGATCCCAGGAAACGACCGTCAGTATCGAAGACATCGAGCAGCCAGGAATCGGTCCAGTACGGATCGAGCCAGAAGCTCCCGCCTGCAAGGGGATCGCGCACGCCGTCTTCGTGGATGATCCCGGGGCCTGAGCGCAGCACCCAGATCCGCCCCGAGCGGTCGGGGTAGAGTTCCTCATAGGCCGGTTTGTGGTCTGGAATGGGGGGACCGTTCCAGGCCCAGCCGGGCTGGGTGCGACGCAGATTGGCGATCCTGGCCTGTTCGTGCCAGCGGGCTTCTTCAGGTTGCACCGGGACCAGTTCCCCGCTGTGCTCGACGACCGTCATGGTGCCGTCGGGACGCCGGATCTCGAACCGGTAGTGCGATGATACGCCGCTCACGATGATCCGATCGGGGCTCGTATTCCAGACGATCTGCGGGGAGAACGGAACCCGATTGGTGTTGCTGCCGTGCTCGCCGCGGGCGACGATGATCCACGGCTCGAAATCATAATCGGGGCGGGCCAGGGTGTCTCCCGCAGCGCCTGCAGCGTCCCATGAGATCATGCCCAGCCGCCACTCCTGCACCGGGACACCGGGATTCAGGATCGCTCCGGTGAAGAGCACACCGTCAGGGGTGAAGAAGAACGGAATACCGAGCGAACCCTGTGAGAACAGCTGCCAGTGATCGTCAGGTTTCCCGTCGGGCTCATAGATGTTGATCCGTGACATCGTTCCGTCGCGGATGAAGATCCGACCGGTCAGGGGATGAACGGCCACCCGGCGGGGATTGGCGTACTCGCCGGGACCGTGTCCGGGTCTCCCAATATCGAAGAGGTAGTGCCCCTCCAGATCGTACGCCCGCACAAGCGGTACGGCAGCATCCAGGATATAGATCCGCTCCCCGTCGCAGGTGATATCCTCGATGAATCCAATCAGATACACATCGTCGGTGCCGCTGCTGTCGGTACCGATCGAGGTCTCTTCAACCAGACGGGCCGTGCCGCCCCAGACCGAACCCGAAAGAGTGCGGACGGTGGTAACGGCACCCTCGGTCGTTCGCTCATACCGCCAGGTTCCATCGCGGCCCACACCGCGACCGGAACAGGCGATGGCCAGCAGGCTGAAGAACAGGATCAGGTGTGGTTTCATGAGAGAGACCTCCAGATGCGTCTCTGCCTGATTATTGGCATGTCCACGGATGTCGATAGGACTGCTGCCGCAAGAAACAACGGGCTGTGAGATTATACTACGAATTTATTCGTATTTTTGTTTGGTTAAATCCCCCATACCACGATGATTGAAACTGCCATGCCGTCCAGCGATAACCGGGGGGTGCGATCACTCCTGCTCCAATGGCGGCCGGAGCCGCGCGAGGGCGTCCACGGCCCGCTGATAGCCGGGCATCTCCTGCAGGCAGGCATCATATTCGGCAATGGCGCGTTCGGGCTGGTTCTGCCGCTCGTAGATCCGCCCCAGCTGGTAGTGGATCAGGCCGGGCGATGGCATCCCGTCCGAGGCTTCCTGGCGCAGGCAGGCCTGGAGGTATTCGATCCCCTGCTCCGGACGCAATCCCGATTCGGCTGCGATCGCACCGTAGAAGAACAAGAGAACAGGATGGTCGGGGAAAACCTGCATGGCGCCCTCACAGACACCGAAGGCTTCTTCGTAACGGGAGAGTCTGATGAGGTAGTTGGCCAGATTGGTCCGGTGTGCGAGTTCATCGGGATAGGCGGCGATGAGCTCGCGGTATTCGGCCACTACCAGATCATGCTCCTCCTCGGCCCGGTAGACCAGGATCAGGGCTTGACTCCCCTGTTGCCGGTCGAGGGTCTTGAGTTCCCTGGCGATTTCGAGGGCCTTGCGCGCACTGCCGCCGAACATGCCGGGTACTTCGAGGTAATACTGGACCAGCCGGTACCGGGCGCCGGTGTGCGCCGGTTCGAGTTCGATCGCCCGCTCGCACTCCTTCTTCATGCGTCGGGCATGAAAGAGACCCCCGGGCACTCCTGCTCCCCGGGCCAGGTCGCCATA
>CAYSYY010000289.1:0-5164 GCA_964435265.1 uncultured Gemmatimonadota bacterium | reverse complement strand
GCGCGTCGCATGGGGTTCTCCTCCTGGCGGGTTGATACCAATCCGTACTCCCACACCGTGGGAGTACGGAGATGTATCTTCAGGAGGTGATCTTACCGGCCAACGGCGATGGAGGGAAAGGCCGCGCGACCGGCCGGAGCCGGGGGGGAAGCGAACTCGGTGCGGGAGAGGATCTCCCGGGGGCCGAGGTCGTAGCGGAGACAGAGCTTCTCGAGCTGTGCGGCAAGGGCGCGGCGGGCGTGGTGGACCCGGCTCGCCACCGTCCCCCGGGGGACTCCGAGGATATCCGCGATCTCGGCGTAGCTCCGGTCCTGGATGTCCTTGAGGATCACGACCTCCCGTTCCCCTGCGGAGAGCCACGCCAGCGCAGCCGCCAGGAGCCGCCGGCGATCCTCGCTCTCGATCCCGGCATCGGCGGCGGGCCCGGGATCGACCGGGGAGAACTCCCCCTCCCCCCCGCCGATGGGCAGCAGGATCTCACGGTGACGGCGGCGGCTGTCGCGCAGCAGGTTCCGGGCGATCGCCAGGAGCCAGTTCAGGAAGGGACGCTCCGGATCGAACCGGGAGAGCTTGCGCCAGGCCCGGATGAAGGTGTCCTGGGTGAGATCACGCGAGAGTTCCACATCCGACGTCTGGGCGTAAAGGAATCCGAAGACACGCTGCTCGTACCGGGTCACCAGAGGTTCGAAAGCCGCCGTATCCCCGGCCATGCAGAGGGCGACGGCTTCGGTATCCAGATGCTGCGGATCGACTCCTCTCATGACGCAGCTCCGTTGAGCATCTCCCGCATCCGGGTGCGGTAGGACTCGAACGCCCGGCGACCAGCTTCGGTCAGACTCAGCATCGTCTTCGGTTTGCGCCCCTCGAACATCTTCTCGATCCGCAGGTAGCCCGCCTCCTCGAGGCGGGTCAGGTGGGAGGACAGGTTCCCGCCGGTTAGCCCGGTCTGGCGCTGGACGAAGAGGAAGTCGGCACTCTCGACGACCGCCAGACAGGTCATGATGAGCAGGCGGGAGGGTTCGTGGATGAGACGATCGATCTCCGCCGGTTCGGCGACGGGATCCCGAGCGTCTGGTTCACGACTGGACATCGTCGGCCTCCTCCGGGAGGGGATACTCTTTGAGGAACCGAATAAAAACGACGACGCCGACAGACAGGATCACCAGCCCCGAAAAAAGAAAGAACAGGCCGCTGTCGGTCGCGATCAGGTAACCGGTCGAGAGACCGACCAGGAGGGCATGCAGGTAGCCGCGGGTGAAGTCGTGGAACCAGGCGAGCGCGGCCATCGGAATGAACACGATCAGAGCCGCGGCGGAACTCACCATCAGACGTTCGAAATCGGGCCGCAGGACACCCTGCATCTGCAGGATGATCAGGGTCGCCTGGGCCGCGACGAAGATCGCCAGGACGACGGCGCCGGTTCGGAGCTTCTTCTTCCGGGCAGCGATCGGCTTCATGGTCCCGATGCGTCGCCGGGTGACGTGTTTCTTTACCGCGATTACACCGTAGACGATCGCACCGCAGACCACCGCGTAGGAAGGCAGAACCCAGTAAGTATCCCATGATTCACGCAGCAGCATGAACCCGAACACCACCAGCAGGATCAGCCCGATCTGCAGATCCTGCAGACCGTCCCGGAACTTCACCGTGTATATCCGGCGTTCCGCGGCCTTGAGATTATCGGGTGTGAGCGTGGTCATGGTCAGGATTCCTCCTTCTCCTGATAATACAAAATACTTTGTATGGCAAACCTGTTTGTCAACTTATCAGGAAATACGCGGTCAGTCAAGAGAGGTTTCATTATTTTTTCTGCCGCCATGGTCCCCGCCCTCCTCATTATCTGTTCGACCACCCTCCTCCCGCCGGGTCTTCACCCCCCGATGGATCGGCCCCTGTATTTCCAGCAGCCATTGCCGCGCCTGTATCTGTATCAGCAGCAAGACCCGCCGCCGCCGAGCTGGTCACATACGGTCACCGACAGTGCCGGGATTCTCTATACCCCCCGCCCCGGCGACTTCCGTCCCCGCTTCGAGAGCGACGCCGCCAACCGCGAGAAGCAGGGCTGGGAGGAGTACTGGCGCTGGATCACGGCCTTCTACGGCGGCAACCTCATCGCCCGGGGCTGGATTGAAGAATGCGATCGCCTGCTCGCCGGCCTCGACACCGCGCCGTCACGGGACGAACTCGTCAGGCGGATGAACATCCTGGGGCGCCTCGCGGCCGCGGAATGGGCCAAGGACAACGGCGTGCGCCGGATCAGCTCGCGCGATATCTTCGCCTGGCGGGACCAGCTGCGGGCCGCCGTGACCGGGCGGCACGCGGGCGGGGACCGGGCGACGATCCTCCTGGTAACGTTGCGCGACATCGAGGCGGAAGTCATCGACCGCCTGTCGGAAAATAGCCCGACGGGAAACAACCCATCGGGAACTGCGTAGAATCACGGGAGAGGCAACCCGCCGGTACCGAAATCCCCGCGCGGATGGTGAGATACGATGAACCGAGCGAATCTGGATATTCCCTGCCACCGGTCCTCGAACCTTCCCTCGATATGCGTTCCGGTACCGCGCACCACCCTGCTGCCGGCTGTGTCCATCCTGGCGGTCTCAACCCTCCTGCTGGCGGCGGCCCTCCTGCTGAGTTCCTGCTTCTTCACCGACGGCATCGTAGGGGTTCGGAACCATAACTACTCCGCCACGGCGGATTTCTCCTACGCCATCCCGGTCACCAGCCAGAGCCTGCTCCAGCTCGAAGGTATCAACGGTACCGTGGAGATCACCGGGGTTACGGATCTCGACACGGTCGAGATCTATGGGGTTCGCCGGGTGGAATCGGACAGCGAAACCGACGCCGAAGCGCACCTCGATCTGCTGCTGGTCCTGGTCGCCGATACGGCGAACCGTGTGCAGGTACGTACCGACCAGCCCGGCAGTTCCAGCGGTCGCAACTACATCGTGAACTACCACTGCCGGGTGCCGGCGGCGTGGGATATCGCTCTGGCCAATACCAACGGGGATGTGATCCTGGCCGATCTGGGCGGCGATCTCGTGGTCCGGCTGACCAACGGCGGAGTTGAAGTCGACTCGGTCGCGGGAGACCTGGATCTCGCCGTCACCAACGGCAGCCTGTTGTTGTGGGATATCTCGGGTGAGGTGGATGCCCATCTCACCAACGGCAGTGTAATCGCCCGGGTGGTCCTGCCCGCCTCGGGGATGTGCAAGATCGGCGTCACCAACGGTCCCATCGACCTGCGGATCCCGGATGACACCTCCGCCACGGTGAACCTGACCGTCACCAACGGCACGATCGACGTCGAGAACCTGACCCTCGCCAACCTGCACGTCTCACCGACCTCGCTGACCGGACGACTGGGGACGGGGCTCGGCACGATCCGGCTCGACACGACGAACGGCGTGATCGTTCTCAGAGGGTACTGATCAGGAATCGGAATCGGTGAAGCCCGGCCAACTTTTCCCCGTCGGCCGCCGTATCACCAGGCACACGCTGTGGGGATTCTATCATCTCGGGAACATCACTGTGGGGGAATGGAGACGGGACCCGTGAAGAGAGCATCGGTTATCCTCTGCCTGCTTCTTCTGCTCGGCAGCACGAACTGCTTCGCCCAGGAGGACTGGAGTAACTGGGACCGGCGGGAACCACGCCCGCGGTCGAACTGGAGCCTGAACATCCCTTCAGCCAACTGGGGGCTCAGTATCGGCAACTCCGCCCGTTTCTCGGGTCTGCGGATCAACCTGAGCGATCACAACCTGGAACAGATCAACGGCATCAACCTTACGCTCTGGCGCCCCGATGAAAGGCTGGTCGGAGGCACCATCAACGGGGTCGCTCTCGGTCTCCTGGCGCCCGCCGCCGATGAGATCAACGGCGTCTCGATCGGACTGCTGGCCAACGTCACCAACTCCGGCAGCCGCTGGGTGAACCTGGCGGGTCTGGCGACCGTCTCGGGGGGTGACCTGGTGGGGCTCAACGCCGGCGGTCTCGCCCTGGTGGCCGGCGGCCGGATGAACGGCTTCAACTTCGGCGGATTCGCCACCGTTGCCGAAGACGGCATGTGGGGGATCAATCTCTCGACCCTGGCGACCGTCTCGGCCGGGACCATCAGCGGCCTCAACTTCGGCGGTCTGGCGCTGGTATCGGAGGGCGGTCTCACCGGACTCAACCTCGGCGGTCTGGCGGCGGTATCGCAGGGCCGGATCCGCGGTCTCACCGGCAGCCTGATGGCGGTGGTCTCGGAACGCGGCATCCGCGGAGTCACCCTCTCCGGTCTGGCGGCGGTCGCGCAGGGTCCCCTGCAGGGCGTCACCCTGGCCGGGCTGGCCGCGGTGAGCGAGGAGGGAATCGCCGGTTTCACCTTCGGCGGTCTGGCGGTCGTCTCCGCGAGCCCGATCCGGGGCATCAACCTCTCGCTCGGCACCGTCGAGAGCGGTGAGGAGATCGGCTGGTTCTCGGTGGGCGGCTACCGGGTCAAGAGCCCGGTCGTGAAGGGATTCGCGTTCTCGATCCTCAACACCAAGGCCCGTGATTTCACCGGTCTGACCGTGGCGGGATTCAACAACATCCTGCGGGTCCAGACCGGGATCGCGATCGGTCTGCTGAACCGGGCCGAGGAGTTGCATGGAGTCCAGATCGGTGTCTTCAACTACGCCGGCAACAACACCAAGCCCTTCCGGATGCTGCCGCTGCTGAACATGCACCTCGGCTCATAGCACGGGACAACCGGCAGCACCCGGATTCGAGCCCCGGATCACCGGTCCGGGGCTTTTCCTTTTTCGTCCGCCGCCTCCCATGTTCCTGCATCAAGCCCGTTGAGCCCGACGGCCGGTGACCGCTACTCTCTGGCGCAGAGAACAAGACTCCATCCACCTGCCCGGGTGACGTCTGGAGGACCCCATGCACCGAACCGGCGTCGTCATCACCCTGCCGGTCATGGCAGCCGTCGTAGCCGTCACGGCCGTCATCATCGCCTCGAGCCGCGAACAGGATCCCGCCATGGCCTGGAGAATCCACGATCCCGACCGCCCCCTGCCCCCGGTGGTGGATCCGGGACCGGATATCGCCCTGCCCCTGCCCGCCCCCGCCGATGCCGTGGTGCTCTTCGACGGCACCGGTCTGGACGCCTGGGAGTCGGCCGAAGGAGGCCCGGCCG
>CAYSYY010000288.1:0-5167 GCA_964435265.1 uncultured Gemmatimonadota bacterium | reverse complement strand
ACCAGCAGTGGTGGGTCACTCACTTCAGCCGTCTTGTATCCGACGTAGGTCGCCCGCACGATGTAGGAGCCCGGGGGTACGTTGATGATCACGTAGTCCCCCTCGGCGTTCGTGAAAGCGCCCATCTGCGTCAGGGTACCGTCGGTCTCCAGCAGACTCACGTTCACAGCCGCCAGCGGCTGCCCCGTGGTCTGGTCGACCACCTTACCCCGAATGGTCCCCGTGGTTCCCTGCGCCCAGGCGGTGGACGCAAAGGCCACGACGGCCACGAAGACGGTGAAGGCACCCATTATTCGCTTACCCATAGGGTAAACCTCCCGAAACGCATGGTTGCCTCCCCCCGCCGGCGGACTCTCCTCGGCGGGGTCTTGCGATTCTTCTATATCTGCAATACCTGTGCCAGGAAGCGACAGATCCGATACCCACACCTTGTGGATAAGCCCGCCGCCGACTTTCGGGAGGGGTCCGTCAGCCCGGCTTCCCCTGAATCTCTGTAACCATCTCGCGAACACCGGATTAAGGCTTCCTGACAATCTTTCCTGACAGTTCCCGGAGAGCATCACCCCGCCGGTCATCGTGTTACCGGTATTCCTGTTGCATAATGACACGGTAAATAACTGCCACGACGTTGCTCCCGGGCGGAAAATATTTTCCGGGTAAAAAACGCAACTTTTCCCCGGCTACGGCGCTGCAAATAAGTATTTATATACCCTTAGAGCGACCTGCAGCACTGCCGGTACTGCCCCACCCTCTCCTCTCTCCTCCCTGTCCCGGGTCTCCACTCCGGCGACCCGATCCCGGCTCTCTGCTCCGGCCGGGTTTCCGAACCGTCCTTGCGCGACTATCATGTCTTCCATGCCGTCCCGCGTGTGCATCATCGGCCTGGATTGCGCCGACCCCCGGCTCGTGTTCGAGCAGTTCGCCGGCGACCTGCCGACCCTGAGCGCCCTGGGGGGGGGCGGCGGCCGGGAAGATGGCAGAGACGACGCCCCGGCCGCCCGCGGCCCGCTGCGCTCCTGCCACCCGCCCATCACCATCCCGGCCTGGCCGGTCATGACCAGCGGCCGCGACCCCGGCGAGCTGGGCCTCTACGGTTTCCGCAACCGGCGCGATCGCTCCTACGCCCCCCTTGCCATCGCCACCGGCGGTGAGGTACGCGCCCCGCGGATCTGGGACCGGCTCGACCGCCCCGGCGACTATTCGATCGTCGTGGGGGTGCCCGGCACCTGGCCGCCCCCGCCGCTCCGGGGCGAGCTGGTGAGCGGTTTCCTGGCTCCCGGCACCTCATCCCGTTTCACCCATCCGCCGGAACTGGCCCGCGAGGTGGAGCGGGTGACCGGAGGGTACCTGATCGACGTGCCCGAGTTCCGGACCGCCGACAAGGACCGCCTGCTCGCCGACATCCACACCATGACCCGCCGGCGCTTCACCCTCTTCCGCCACCTCCTGCGCACCCGCCCCTGGACCTTCGCCATGCTGGTCGAGATGGGCACCGACCGGATCCACCACGGTTTCTGGCGCCACCACGACCCGGGGCACCGGCGGCACGAACCCGGCACGCCGTGGCCGAACGCCATCGGAGATTACTACCGGCTCATCGACACCGAGATCGCCGCAACCCTGAACGCCCTCGAAGACTCCGTGCCCGCGGCCGAGCGCGGCGACGTCACCGTGATGATCGTCTCCGACCACGGGGTGCGGGCGCTCGAAGGGGGCTTCGCGTTCAACGAATGGCTGATCCGCGAGGGCTACCTGGTGCTGCGCTCCGACCTCACGGCGGGCGCGCGCGAGGCGATCGCCCCGGCCGCGGCCGCCGGGCGGGTGCCCCTGCACCCCGACCTGGTGGACTGGACGCGCACCCGCGCCTGGGGCGAGGGGGGGTACTACGGCCGGCTCTTCCTGAACCTGGCCGGGCGCGAACCGTCGGGCACCGTCCCCCCCGGCGAGGCCGAGGACCTGCTCGCCGAACTCTCCGCGGAGCTCACCGCCCTGCCCGACGACCGGGGCCGCCCGATGGGCACCCGCTGCCACCGGCCGCGGGAGCTGTACCGGCGGCTCACCGGCATCCCCCCCGATCTCATGATCTATTTCGGCGACCTGGCCTGGCGCAGCATCGGCTCGATCGACACGGCCGTCGCTGAAGGCCGCACGCCGCCCGCAGACATCGCCGAGGCCGCCCTCTACACCCCCGGCAACGACACCGGCCCCGACGACGCCAACCACGACTGGGAGGGGATCGTCATCGTCTCCGGCGGCCGGGCGGACCGGGATGAGAATGTCGAACATCGCGGTGCGCCCCACACGGCGGCCGGCCCGCCCCGGCAGATCGCGCAGGTCGCCGGATTCGTGCTCGACCGGCTGGGTGTTGAGCCCGGGCGATCGTGAAAATAGTGACTCCCCCCCTTGACCCCGTTCCGGCGGCGGCCTATCCTGCCACCGCATGCGCGGGGGATCCAGTTGATCCGCGGCACTTCAAACCCCCCACTCTCCTGCGGCCATGACGACCAGACCGAGCAGCGAACTGACCCTCTTCGATTGGCTCTCCCGTCTCACTTTCCTGCAGGCCTCGAAACTCCTCGGCCCCGAGGGCGAACGGCTGATCCAGGCCGGGGGCGCCTATGATATAGATCTTCCCGGCCAGGTCTCCTTCACCGCCGACGCCTTCCGGCTCCGGCTCAACGGCACGATGGTGACCATCACGCTGGACCCCGCGGCCCGGGACCGGCTCCGCTGGACGTGCGATGCCTGCCGCTTCCCCTGCGAGCACGTGGGCGCGGCGTTCTCGCTGATCCTCGAGGAGAAGATGGCGCTCGGCCTGTCGGCTCCCCCGCCCGAACAGGCGCCCCTCGAGACGCTCGACGAGGAAGAACTGCTCGCCCAGGCCCTGGCCGAGCGGCGGGAACGCGCCGGCGCCGAGAAGATGCGGGTGACCTCGGCGAATCCGAAAGAGATCTGGACCGACTACACGGTCACCAGCGCCGCCTCGGGGAAATCGTACCGCGTCGCCCTGCGGGGCTGGGAGCGCGGGCAGTCCTACTGCTCGTGCCCGGATTTCCGCACCAACACGCTGGGCACCTGCAAGCACATCCTCCACGCCCTCGAGAAAGTGCGCCGGAGGTTCCCGGCGGCGCAGCGCCGGCAGCCCTACGAGCCCCGCGATTTCTTCGTGTACCTGGCCTACGGCGAGGAGCTGGAACTGCGGCTGGGGCTGCCGGCCGGGCTCGACCGCGAGACCGCGGCGATCGTCCGGCCGCTGCGCGAGCGCCCGATCACCGATCTCCCCGGCCTGCTCACACGCATCCAGGAACTGGAACGCCGGGGTCTCCCCGTCACGGTCTACCCCGATGCCGAGGAATACATCCGCTATCGTCTCACGGCCGAGCGCATGAAGGCCCGGACCGCCGAGATCAGGCGCGATCCGGCCGCGCATCCGCTGCGCACCACCCTGCTCAAAGCGGAGCTGCTTCCCTACCAGCTGGACGGCATCGCCTTCGCGGCCGGCACCGGACGGGCGGTGCTGGCCGACGACATGGGACTGGGCAAGACCATCCAGGGGATCGGGCTGGCGGAGCTGCTGGCCCGGGAAGCCGGGATCGGCAGAGTGCTGGTGGTCTGCCCGGCTTCGGTGAAGTCGCAGTGGCGCAGCGAGATCCGCCGATTCTCCGATCGCAGCAGCCAGATCGTCCTGGGCAGCGCGGAGGAGCGGACCCGCCAGTACGACAGCGGCTGCTTCTTCACCATCTGCAACTACGAGCAGGTGCTGCGGGACATCCTCACCATCGAGCGGGTGGCCTGGGATCTCATCATCCTCGACGAGGGGCAGCGCATCAAGAACTGGGCGACCCGGACCTCCCGGACCATCAAGAGCCTGCGCTCGCCGTTCGCGCTCGTGCTCACCGGCACACCCATCGAGAACCGCCTGGACGATCTGTATTCGATCGTCGAGTTCATCGACGCCCGCCGGCTGGGCCCGGCCTTCCGCTTCTTCAACCGGCACCGGATCACCGACGAGAAGGGCCGGGTGCTGGGCTACCGCGATCTCGACGTGCTGCGGGAGACGCTGCGGCCGGTCCTGCTGCGCCGCACGCGCGCCTCGGTCAACCGTGACCTGCCGCCGCGCATGACCGAGATCGTCCGCATCCCCCCCACCGACGAGCAACTCGCGATCGATGCGACCCAGATGCAGATCGTCGGTACCGTCCTGAGAAAGTCCTACTTCACCGAGATGGACCTGCTGCGGCTGCAGAAGGCGCTGCTCATCGCCCGCATGAACGCCGACAGCACCTTCCTGGTCAACAAGCAGCCGCCCGGCTACTCGACCAAGCTGGAGCGTCTGGGCGAGCTGTTCGAGGAACTGGCCGGAGAGGAGGGCCGCAAGGTCGTGCTCTTCTCGGAATGGACGACCATGCTCGGCCTCATCGAGCCGCAGCTCGACCGGCTGGGCCTTTCTTACGTCCGTCTGGACGGATCGGTCCCCCAGAAGAAGCGCCAGCAGCTCGTCCACCATTTCCAGAGCGACAACGGGTGCTCTCTCTTTCTGACCACCAACGCGGGGGCGACCGGACTCAACCTGCAGGCGGCCGACACCGTGCTCAACGTGGACCTGCCGTGGAATCCGGCCGTGCTGGAGCAGCGCATCTCGCGGGCCCACCGCATGGGGCAGAAGGGTCCGGTCCAGGTCTTCATTCTCATCACCGAAAGAACCATCGAGGAGAAGCTGCTCGCCACCCTCTCGGCCAAGCACGAGCTGGCCCAGGCTGCGCTCGATCCCGACACCGACATCAACGAGGTCGCCCTGGCCTCCGGCATCGAAGAAATCAAGCGCCGGCTCGAGATCCTGCTGGGGGCCCGGCCGGAGGCGCCCCTGGACGAATCGGAGCGTCAGCAGCGGGAGGCGGAAGCCGACCAGCTGCGGCGCCGGGCGCGCGTGGCCGAGGCCGGGGGCCAGCTGCTCAGCGCGGCCTTCGCGTTCCTGGGAGAGATGATGCCCGGCGGCGGGGAGAGCGAGGCGAGTGCGCAGATGGCGGCGGAGTTCCGGGAGCGGCTCGGCCAATGCCTCGAGCGCGACGAGCAGGGACGGCCGCGCCTGACGGTGACCCTGCCGGACGAATCGGCCCTCGACAGCCTGGCCCGCTCGCTGGCGTCGCTGCTGAAACCGCGCCCGTAA
>CAYSYY010000287.1:367-5189 GCA_964435265.1 uncultured Gemmatimonadota bacterium | reverse complement strand
CTCAGGTTCATAGCCTTATTTCTGCCGGGTGCAGGTGAAAATCCCCTCGTCAACCTGATCGCCGCCCTGATAGACGACGAAAGTTCCGGTCATCTCATCCCGTTCGACCGTGCCCGTGACCGTCACATCACCACCGGCGATGATGGTCTGGAATCTGAAGGTGTTTTCTTCGGAGGTGAAATCGTTGACCGGCCCGTCAGCGACATCCAGCCCCACCTGGAGTTCCACTGATCCCGTCCATTCACCCTCGTTGTGTTCCAAAACGACCGACATATTCGCCGAGAACTCCATGCCGTCCAGCGTTCCCTCCCAGGTCCCGGCGAACACGGAATCACCCCGTGGGTTCTGAGAACCCTTGAACATTCCGGCACAACCTGTTGCGGCCACCAGCAGGACCAGCGCCGAGAGGAAACAGAGTCTCCGGTGATGAATCGTTGCATATTGAAATGGCATTCTCCTGAGTCCTTTCTCACATCATCTCACATGACACATTCTTTGTTCTTCATTCAGTGTTCATCATTCAGTCCGTAGCGCCTCGACCGGTTCGATCCCAGCCGCTCGACGGGCCGGGACCAGGCTGGCCAGTACGATCACCCCGGCGAGCAATCCGATTGCCCCGATGAGAGCGACGGGATCGAGCGGGCTCAGGCCGAAGAGCATGGCGCGCATTGTAAAAGCGAGGCCGACGGCGGCGACGGCGCCGATGAACAGACCCGGGGCAGCCAGACGTATTGCATACCAGATGATAGAGGCCCGGATCTGCTTCCAGTTGGCTCCCATCGCCATCCGCACCCCGATCTCGCGCGTGCGTCCGGCCACGACATAACTCACCACCGCATAGACGCCGATGGCCGCCAGCAGCAGGGCGAGCAGGCCGAGCCCGCCGGTGATGCCGGCCGTGGTGCGTTGCTCTCGGGTGGCCCGGGCGACCAGCGATTCCACAGAAACGATCTCGGGCAGGGGGAGGGCGGGATCGCACTCGCTCACGCCCCTCTGCAGCGGCCCGACCAGATCGGTGACACCCGTCTCAGTCCTGACCACCACCATGATTCGCCGGCGGTACTGCTGATAGAGAGAAACAAAGACATGGGGGAGATCGCGTGTAGCGGTGCTCGAGGCAACCCAGGGCACGATCCCCACCACTGTAAAAACCTGATCTGCATCCCCTCCGAGGGGAAAGGAGATTGTCCGGCCCAGAGCCGATTCGCCGGGCCAGAGCCGGTCGGCCAGGGTCTGCGTGATGACGACCACCGGCTGCGAGGCGGCGTTGTCGGTGCCTGCGATCCCACGTCCGGCCACGATCGGCGTTCCGATCGTCGGAAAGTACTCCTCGGTGATCTTCGTGAATTCGACCGCGATACCGCCACTCTCATGGTCGACGTGATCGCCCGGACGGACGGACGTGAAGTTGCCGATATGATCGAGGGGGATACCGTCGGCAATCGAGACTGACATCACCCCGGGAACCGCTTCAATTGTGCTTTCCAGGCGGTTGATGAACTCACCTGCAGCAGTGAGGGATTCGTACCCTTCCGACGCAAGATCCAGATTCATGACGAGCAGGTTGTGGGGATCGAAACCCGGATCGTTCCGGTTTTGAATATCGACCGCCCGCAGGAAGAAAACACTGAGCATTAGCAGGAGCAGGGCGATTCCAGCCTGTCCCGAAGCAGTGATACGATGCAGGCGGCTGATCCGTCGGGCACTGCCCCGGGCACCGTCCTGCAGCAGCGAAACGAGCTCGGGCCGGCTGAAGCGCAAAGCCGGTACCAGCCCCACGATGAGCGCCGTGATCACGACCAATCCCAGCGAAAAGGAAAGGATCGACCCATTCGGGCTCAATCTGGCTCCGGGGATGCTGAGGGCGCGGGCCACGGGAGCGGCATCGGTGATCCAGATCGCCAGCAGAACGCCCAGACCGCCCCCGGCCAGTGCCAGGAGAACGGTTTCGGCCATCAGAGATCGGATCAGGTGCCCGCGCCCCGCACCGAGGGCCAGGCGAACGGCAATCTCACGCTGCCGCGAGGCATTGCGGGCCCGCATCATGCCGGCCAGATTGCCGCAGATGATCAGCAGGATGAGACCGGTGAAGGCCAGGAGTAAACCCATGGTGAGGATCTCCCCGCCCCGGTTGGTGGCCGGCATCGGTCCGAATGCGACACAGCGCACACTATCCTCATCATGTGACTCCGGATACTCGGTTACCAGACGGTTGAATAAGGTCTTCAACGCCGTCTCGGCCTGCTCGATCGTGGCCCCGGCCCGCAGTCGCCCGAGAACCTGAATCCAGAGCACCTCGCGATCATTCCGCCAGCTGTCATCACGCATGATCGGGTGCTGCCCGATCGGCACCCAGAAAGCAGGCGAAGTGCCCAGGACACGGTGTCCCCGAAACTGTTCCGGCGTCACGCCGATCACGGTATAGGGCGTCCGGTTCAGGGTGACGGTCCGGCCGAGGATATCGGGATCGCCACCGAAGCGTTCCTGCCAGAAGGCATGGCTCATGATCGCGACCGGATGCTGACCGGGCTCGCCTTCATCGAGGGCTGCGAAATCCCGACCCCGGAGGGGTTGCACTCCGAGCGCCTGCAGGTACCCGGAAGTGACAGCCATCATCGGGATCCGTTCGCTGAGACCGTTGAGAGTAAGGCTTCCCTCGGTCGGTTTCCAACCGACCAGGGTCTCGAAGGGGGTGACAGCCTCTCGCAGGTCGAGAAAATCACGCCAGGAGAGACACTCGAAATCGGATTCCTCGCGCCGGGTGAGGATCACTTCCACAACTCTGTCAGCTCCGCCGACGCCGGGCACCGGCTGCATGAAAGCAGCCTGGAATACTGTAAAGAGGGTTGTATTGACCCCGATCCCGACCGCGAGGGTGAGAATCACCACCGCCGCGAAGCCCGGCCATTTACGCAGGGAGCGCACCGCGGAGCGCAATTCGAATATCAGATGGCCGAAGCCCGTACCGGCCCGGGATTCCCAGACCTGTTCCCTGATCCGATCGATCCCTCCCAGTTCAACCAGGGCTTCCCGACGGGCGGTGTCCGGGTCCATTCCCTCGCCGACTTTTTCATCGATGAGAAGTTGGAGTGAACTCGCCATTTCCTCGTCAAGATCACGGTAGACATCGTCACGCCGGAACCAGGTCTGCAGGACAGTCTTCAGCCAGGTAACGAGCGGCATATTCTCTCTCCCCTTTCCTTCCCTTCTCCTCATGCTTCGAGCACCTCGCGGATCGCGGAGACGACGAAGACCCAATTTTCTTTCTCGACCGCGAACTGGCGCCGGCCGGCGGCGGTAAGGCGATAGTACTTCGCCCGCCGGTTGTTCTCGCTCTCCCCCCATTGGGCCCGCAGCAGGCCCTTCTGCTGCAGACGCTGCAGGGCCGGGAAGAGCGATCCCGGTTTGGGATCGAGCGTGCCGCCGGTGATCTGTTCGATCCGTCGAGCGATCCCGATCCCGTGCATCTGTTCCAGAGTGAGGGTTTTCAGGATGAGCATGTCGAGCGGCCCGCGCCGCAGATCCACTTTCTTGCCGGTCATGAAGCCCTCCTGCCACATTCCTATCAACTTTCTATATGAACTCCTACAGAAAGTTGATACGAAGGCGGGACTGACCAGGTTTCATGCCCGGAATGAAAACAACCTGAAACCAATTATTGACCGGCGTCGTAATATTTGGCGTCAACAAACATTTGCCGTCGTCAAATATTTGCCGACGGCAAGCAAGATGGCCATCGCCCCGTCGGCCGAGCGAGGCAATGACGGTACCGGATCGCCGGCGCACGATCGCCGGGGCACAAGCCTCGAAGAAGGAAGCGGACATGTTCTCACCGGAGCTGAAAAAAGGCAGCGTGGAACTGATGGTCCTGAGCGTGATCGAGGACGAGCCCCGGCACGGGTACGAGATCGGCAAGCTCATCGAGACCCGCTCCGGAGGCCAGATCCAGTTCCACCTCACCAGCCTCTATCCCGTTCTCTACCGCATGGAGAACCGCGGCTGGATCAAGGGCCGCTGGGTGGAGAAGGAAGGAGTGCGACGGCGCTGCTACTACAGCCTGACCGGGGAGGGAGAACAGATCCTGGCCCGGGAGAGGAAGAAATGGCAGGCTTTCACCGCGGCGGTGAACGAAGTGATCGGAGTGAGTCATGCCTGATTGGAGAGAGTTCGTTCGCGAGCACCTGCACCTCACCGAACTCGAAGCCCTGCGTGAGGAACGGATCGCCGAAGAGCTGGCCCTGCAGCTCGAGGACATCTACACCGAAGCCCTGGAGCGAGGTCTCCCGGTCGAAGAAGCGGAGGCCTGGACCCGTTCTCAGGTGCCGGATTGGGAGCTCTTCTCCCGCCTGCTGAGCCGGGCGGAACGATCGAACCGGCGACCGGTCACGGAGATCATGATGGAATCGTCCGAAGAAGCGTTACGCCGACGCGGCCGGGGCGGCCGTGTGCTGGCCGATCTGCTCCAGGATATCCGGCACACGTTCAGGAGTGTGCGGACCCAGCCGACCTTCTGGATCATCACGGTCCTGATACTCGGGCTGGGAATCGGGGCGTCCACCACCATCTTCAGCGTCGTGGACGGAGTCCTGATCAAGAGACTGCCATACGACGATCCCGAAAAGATCGCCTTCTTCGAGCATCCGGCCTTCTCTCTTCCCCGGTTCGTGGACTGGAAGGATGAGAGCACGTCGTTCGCGCGGCTGGCGGGTGTATGGACGACCGATCTGGTCGGCACCGGCGGCGATCGGCCGGCCGTGTTCTCGACCGGCCTCATGACCCCCGATTTCTTCGAACTCTTCGGCGCCCGGGCCGCCCTGGGACG
>CAYSYY010000287.1:0-357 GCA_964435265.1 uncultured Gemmatimonadota bacterium | reverse complement strand
TTACGGCGGCCCGCCGACCCGGGCGGTTCTGAGTCACACCACCTGGCAGAGAATATTCGGGTCCGATCCCGGCATCATCGGGCGATCGATCACCCTCAACGGTCTCGACCGGCAGATCGTGGGCGTCCTCGATCGCGCCTTCACCTCCCCCGTAGGATTGACCGGCCGGGAGACAGACGTCTGGCTGGCCCTGGATCCCCGCTGGGAGGCGTTCTGGGATCCAGGCGTGCTGATCCTGGCCGTCTACGGCAGGATCAGGTCCGATCTTTCGATTCCTGTCGCCCAGGCTGAACTCAATCGCATCATCGACATCCTGGCGGTGGAAAAACCGGCCGTCCATACACACCCCGAGAACGG
>CAYSYY010000286.1:0-5197 GCA_964435265.1 uncultured Gemmatimonadota bacterium | reverse complement strand
GTGGTGAGCATCCCCCCTACGTTATCGGCGCCGGTACGCCGGGCCGTTTCCAGGCAGCGGGCCAGATAGTCGGGGGGATAGGTCGAATGTGCATCCAGACGCATGATCCACCCGCCCCCGGCCTGGTCCAGGGCCAGGTTGAACGCGAAGGACTGGAAGCGGTTGGGATTGGAGATCACCCGCAGGTTCGGATGACGCTGCTCCCGTTCGGCCAGGAGCGCGGGGGTGCGGTCCTCCGACAGGCCGTCGACCACGAAGACCTCGATCCGGTACCCCGGCGGTACCGTGAAGGCGAAGACCGAATCGAGACAGGCTTCGATACGGGCTTCTTCGTTCCGGCAGGGGATGATGATCGAGATCAGATCCTGCGGATATTTGGATTCTCTGTTCGATGGACTCATCACGTCCTGCCCCGGTCCTGCTGCGATAAGGGCTTCAGGCACCCGGACCCTGCCGCCCTCACCCGCGTGAGGTCCCGGCGGTATCACCGGCGCCCGCCGGCGGCAAGGTACCAGGGGAGGGAATCGGAGGGCAAGGCACTTCCCCGGGACGTGTTTCCATGCTGTACCTGCCTCCGCATTTTACCTACAGTATCATGGTCGCAGCGGGCATGAGGATGTCCTGTCACTGTCGCCTGACACGCCGTGCGGTAGGAAGGCCATGATCCGATCACGACTGTACCCGTTCAGCCCACCCGTCGTCGCTCTCCTGCTGCTGGCGGTGGTGCCCCCCGTCCGCGCTCAGCAGCTGCCGCCGGGTATAACCTGGGAGCAGCTCAACCAGCTGCCGGCGCAGCAGCGGGCCGAACTGCTGCGGCGGCTGCAGCAGATGGGACTGAACGTGCTGACCACCGAGACCGGTGAGACCCGGCTCCAGCTGCCGGAGTCGATGATTCCGCTCCCCGATACCAGCCGCGGCATCACCAGAGTCGACACCACCCAGTACTTCATCGAGAATCCTTTCGATTTCGGGCTCGTGGAAGGGGAATTCGACTCCACCCGGGTGCTGGAACTGTTCGGCCGGCGGATCTTCCAACTGGCTGTGGATGGTTTCGAACCATCGACCTACGGACCGGTCGGTCCCGATTACCTGCTGGGACCGGGCGATGAGGTCATCATCTCCATCACCGGATCGTACCAGCGGGTGCATGACCTCACCATCAACCGGGAAGGCTTTGTCCTGATCCCCGACGCGGGTCAGGTCGTCCTGGCCTATCTGACGCTGGAACAGGCCAGAGAGCGGCTCTACCAGTTCCTGACGCCGTCCCAGCAGGCCCTGAACTGGGGGCGGCCGGGCGCCACGGCGTTCCTGGACATCAGTCTCGGCAAGCTCCGGGCCATCAAGATCTTCATCCTGGGTGAAGCGGTACGGCCCGGTTCCTACACCCTCAGCAGTGTCTCGACGGCGTTCCACGCCCTGTACGCCGCCGGCGGGCCGACCGCGCAGGGAAGCCTGCGGAACATCGGAATCCTGCGCCGATCGCGGGAAGTCGCGCGCCTGGACGCCTACGACTACCTGCTGCGGGGGATGACCAGTGACGACATCAGGCTCGAAGACGGCGACATCGTCTATATCTCCCCCATCGGTCCGCAGGTCATGGTCCAGGGCCGGGTCCGCCGGCCGGCGGTCTACGAGATCAAGACCGGCGAGACCCTGCGGGATGTCATCACCGCCGCCGGCGGGATCACCGCTTCGGCCCTGCTGGACCGGGCCCAGGTGGCCCGGATCCTGCCGCCGGAAGAACGCGGAGCCACTCCCTGGGTGCGGGTGTACATCGATGTGGATCTCAGGCAGCAACTCGCCGCCGGCGCCTCCGCGCTGCCTCTGTTCGACGGAGATGTCGTGACCGTTTTCGGGGTGCCCGAGGACAAGCGCGAATTCGTGGTGGTGGAGGGGGCGGTCTGGAACGCCGGGCGCCTGCAGTGGATCGAGGGGATGCATCTCAGGGATGCCATCATGCAGGCCGGAGGTCTCCGGGAGGAGGCCCTCATGAGCCGGGTGGAAGTGATCCGCACCCGCCCCGACGAGACGACCGTCCAGATCAGCCAGCCCCTGGCGAGGGTGATGGACGGTGATCCGGAGGTGAATATTCTGCTGGTCCGTCGCGACCGGGTCGTGGTCTCCTCCATCCATGACGTCTTCCCGCGCAAGCGCGTCACCATCTACGGCCAGGTCCAGATCCCCGGGGAGTACCTGCTGCACGAGAACATGACGGTCGTGGATCTGATCGTCCGGGCCGGAGGTCTGACCAAGGATGCCTGGACGGTCAGTGCCGAGGTCGTGCGGATGCACCAGGCGGCCGACGGCGGCGTCACCGAGTTCCGGCAGTTCCAGGTGCCGATCGACACCTCCTACACCCCGCAGCTCACCGGTGCCTTCCAGCTCCAGGATTTCGATCAGGTGTTCATCCGGCGGAAACCGAAGTGGGAGGAGAAACGGAACGTGATCCTGCAGGGGGAGGTACTCTTCCCCGGCACCTTCGCGCTGATCCGGGAAGGGGAGAGCGTGGCCGACCTGATCGAGCGGGCGGGCGGATTCACCCCTTACGCTTTCCCCGAAGGAGCCCGCTTCTACCGCAAATTCGAAGATGCCGGCCGGATCAACGTGAACCTGCGGGATGCCCTGCAGCGTCCCGACTCGGGCGACAACATCGTCATGCAGCCGGGGGATTCGCTCTATGTCCCCCCGAGGGTGGAATTCGTGATCGTCAGGGGGCAGGTGGGGTATCCGAGCAGCATCCTGTACGTTCGCGGGAAGACTCCGAGGTACTACATCGACCAGGCCGGCGGGTATGCCGAGGGAGCCGATCGCAGGCACACCCGCGTCACCCTGCCGAACGGCAGTACCTGGCAGCCGCGCTGGTTCATCCTGCCCGATCCCGAACTCCAGCCGGGTTCCGAGATCTTCGTGCCCGAGCGTATGGAGACGGACCGGAATACCTGGGAAGTGCTGCGGGATACCACCGCCGTCCTCTCGAGCTTCACGACGGTGCTCCTGCTCATCTGGCAGATCTCACGATAGGAGTGATGCTGTGCTCACCCGCTCCCGATGACCGGGCGGGGCGCCCATTCATCCAGGGCCTTGACGTTGTGGAAGATGGGGTTCTGGTACTCCCGCAGGTGGGACTGGTGCGCCAGGGCTTCGATGAGTTCCGCGATCCCATCCTCGATCGAGAAGGCCGGCTTGAACCCAAGGGTGTTCCTGATCTTGCAGAAATCGACCCGGTAGTCGCGCGGATCGACGGCGTCTTCCTCAATGGTCAACCCGGCCTCCGGGACATGCGCCGCGACCAGCTCGCCGAGTTCGAGGATGGTCGCATTCAGCTTGTTCGCCCCCAGGTTGAAGATCTCGCCCGAGACCTTCTCGGCCGGCGCCTCCATGGCCATGATGAAGGCGTCGGCCGCATCCTGGCAGTGCACGTTCGGGCGCCACTGATTGCCCCCCATGATGGTGATCTTGCGATCGACCACGGCCCGTACCGTCAGGGTGTTCACGACCAGGTCGTAGCGCATGCGGGGCGACAGGCCGAAGACCGTGGCCAGCCGGAAGACCACCGGCTCGACACTGCCCGCCCGGTCGAAGAGGACGTTCTCCGACAGGATCCGGGTGCGGGCGTAGAGCGAGACCGGATTGATCGGTGAGCGCTCGGTGAGCAGGTTCCGATCCGAGGCGCCGTAGACGCTGCAGCTCGAGGCGAAGAGCACCCGCTTCACCCCGTAGAAATTGCAGGTCTCGATCAGGATCTTGGTACTCTCGTAGTTCAGGTTGAAGGTGTCCTCGGGGGAGAGACGACAGGCGGGATCGCCGACGATCGCGGCCAGGGCGATGACGTTCGAGACATCCTGGACCGCCTGGGAGATATCGCGGACGTTGCAGATATCCCCCCGCATGATCTCGAGCCGGGGGTGGCCGAAGTACCCCTCCAGGCCGGTTTCGCCGTAGGTGAAGTTGTCCAGCACCCGCACCCAGTACCCTCGCTCGAGGAGCTTGCGGGTGAGCTGGGAGCCGATATAGCCGGCTCCCCCCGTGACCAGTACGCGGCGGCGGCGCTCTTCGGGGGGCACGGTCACCAGACCGATCGTATCCAGCTCCCCGCTCCGCTCCAGATCCTTCAGCGTGATCTCGCCCGGGCGGTAGATGTAGTTGCCCGTGATCAGGCGTTCGACACCGTGGATGGCGCGTACGTTGATCCCGGCATTCTCACCGGTCCGGATCACCTGCTGCTGCAGCTCCGGATTGGCCGAGGGCATGGCGACGATCAGTTCGGTGATCCGGTGTTCGGTGAGGGCATCGCTCAGATCGGCAAGCGTGCCCAGAACCGGCACACGGCCGACCCGCAGGCCCTGGACGGTCCAGTCGTCATCGAGGAAGCCGACGGCCTCGACGTTGTACGGTTTGCTCGCCTGCAGCTCCCGCAGGAGCAGGATCCCGCTCGTTCCCGCTCCGGCGATGAGGACGCGGTGCGGCCCGTTGGTGCTGAACTGGGTCGGCCACGAGACCGCCCGCCGGCGCACCCGCTCGAGCTTCATGAACACACGGATCGTTCTCAGCGCGCAGAGGCCGAGGGTGGAGAGGGCCCAGTCGGTTATCACAACGCTCCACGGGACCGCTGCTGCGAGCGGCAGAACGGTGAGGGTGAAGATCACGGTGACGGCCAGGTTGGCGATCCAGAGCTGGACGATCTGACGCAGGCCGGTATGATGCCAGATCTGCCGGTACGTGCCCGCCGCGGACAAAATGACCACCCGCAGGATCGTCAGGGCGAGCAGGGGCAGCACCGGTCCCGCCCCCCGCATCAGATCACCGGTGGTCAGGCCGTTCATCCGGCCGGCGATCAGCAGGCTGATCAGGCCGACGACGAGATCGAGGGTGCCTTTGTGGATCTGCCGCTTGAGGATACGCAGGTTGAACATGGACATGGCCTCGAGACAGTGATCACCGTTTCACGATAGTCCGGATATGATCCCTGAATACTCGATACTCCTCCACGTCCGTTATTTCAAGGGCGTTCACGTACTCCCGGGTATAGGCGATCGCGGCGGCCGCCAGGAGTCCGAAAACCAGACCCAGCAGGGCGTAGGCCCGCCGGCTCGGCCGGGATCGGCGGATGGGCAGGGAGGGTTCGAAGATGGTCGTGATGACGGGGATATCGTTGGCCTCCTGGATGCGGGCCCGTTCGTACTCGTCGACGAGCGAC
>CAYSYY010000285.1:0-5211 GCA_964435265.1 uncultured Gemmatimonadota bacterium | reverse complement strand
CATGAAGAAGTTCCGGTCGGTGTCCTTCTCGACCTTCTCGCGCGGCTGTCCGGTGTGCTTGGCCAGCATGTTGAGGAGGTTCTCTTTGAGCTTGAGCATCTCGCGGGCGTGGATCTCGATATCGGAGACCTGCCCCTCGACTCCGCCCCACGGCTGGTGGATCATCACCCGGGCGTTGGGCAGGCAGCTGCGCTTGCCCTGAGCCCCCGCCGCCAGCAGGATCGCGGCCATGCTCGCCGCCTGCCCCATGCAGATGGTGGCCACGTCGCAGCGCAGGTACTGCATGGTGTCGTAGATGCCCAGCCCCGCGGTGACCGATCCGCCGGGCGAGTTGATGTAGAGCTGTACGTCCTTGTCGGGATCTTCGGCGTCGAGGAACAGGAGCTGGGCGATGATGAGGTTCGCCACGTTGTCGTCGATGGCCGTGCCGATGAACACGATCCGGTCCTTGAGGAGACGGGAGTAGATATCGTAGGCGCGCTCGCCCCGCCCCGTCGTCTCCACCACGATGGGAATGAGTCCCATGGCCTGAGTCCTTTCTGCGTTGATCCCGGTCTCGATCGGCGTTCAGCGTCCCGGTATGAT
The DNA here is from genome assembly GCA_964435265.1 of uncultured Gemmatimonadota bacterium. GTDB lineage: Bacteria > Blakebacterota > Blakebacteria > Blakebacterales > Blakebacteraceae > CAYSYY01. The sequence continues at coordinate 4,626 of CAYSYY010000285.1, read as the reverse complement.
GAGACCTCCGCCGCTCCCGCCGGTTCCCCGATCCGGTTCCCGGTCCGATCCCCCGGCCTCCCCGACCTCCTCATCCATGATATCCTCATCGGGTGACGTCCCGCGGCCGGTGAGGAACGAACCCAGGCGCTTTTTCTTCTTCGGGGCGACCGTCTTCTCTTTGACCTTCGCCTGCTCGAGGATGAGGTCGACGACTTTCTCTTCGCGGATATCGGCCCGCAGGCGGTCGATCCTCCGGTTCTGCACGAATGCCCGGTAGGCTTCATCGGGATCCATGCGGTAGTTGGCGGCGAAGGCGTTGATCCGCTCCCGGACCTCCTCTTCGGGGGCCTCGATACCTTCCTGTTCGGCCAGGCGGGCGCTGATCATCTGCCAGGTGAGCTGCATCCGGGCGATCCCGCGGTACTGCTGCCGGATAGCCTCGGCATCGACCGTCTGCCCCTCCCCGGCCGCCTGCTGGTGTTCGGCGACCACTCCGTCGAGGTAGCGCCGGACGAGCGATTCCGGCACCTCGATGCTGTTCCGGCGGACGATCTGATCGATCGCCTGACCCACCACCACCCTCCGCGCCTCGGCGTCGCTGTGCTCTTCCAGGTCGGCCCGGATCTTGTCCCGCAGGTCGGCCAGATCGGCGAAATCGCCGATCGCCCGGGCGTATTCGTCGTCGAGAGCGGGGAGCCGCTTCTCCTTGACCTCCTTGACCTGCACCAGGAAGACGTGCCGGTGGGCGCCGGCGCCGGCCTCCGGGTACCCACCGCCCCCGGATCCGTCGCCCACGGATCCGCCGGTCCCGTTCTCCTCGCCCTCGTGTGTCACCACCACCCGGCGGTCATCGCCTCTGGTCACGCCGGCGAGCTGGCGACCGACCTCGCTTCCCTCTCCTTCGCCCACCACCTGCAGGGTACGGTTCTCCGTTTTCTGGCCGATGATAGGCGTGCCGCCCTCATCGCAGGTCTGGATATCGGCCAGGAGGAAATCGCCGTACTCCGCCGCCCGCTCCACCGGTACCAGCTCGGCGGTGCGCTCGGCCAGGTCCCGGAGCGCGGTTTCCACGTCGTCGTCGGTGACCTCACGGACCACTTTCTCGAGCTTGAGCCCCTCGTACCCCGTCACTTCGAATTCGGGCATCACCTCCACCACCGCATGCACGGTCATGGGGCCCGATTCACCGTAATCGAGCTTCTCGACCCGCGGCGGCGCCAGGGGCGAGATGGCGTGCTCTTTCAGAGCGTCTCCGATGGCCCCGGGGAGGACGGCGTCGATGGCCTCGATCCGGATCTGCTCGCCGTACCGCTGGCGGACGATCGTCTCGGGCACCTTGCCCCGGCGGAAGCCGTCGAGCCGGAGCTTTGTCCGGTACTCCTGCAGGAGGCGCCGCTCCTCTTTCTCCACGTGCTCGCGGGGGATCTCGAGATCCACCCCGCGCAGCCAGGTGGAGGTTTCGGTGATGCTGACCTTGACGTTCTCGATGATCGGGCTCCTGACCTGTCTGACTGGTGCGAGAGGGGGGATTCGAACCCCCACGGGAAAGCCCACAGGATCCTAAATCCTGTGCGTCTACCAGTTCCGCCACTCTCGCGGGGCTCGGTGTGGCTGCTGGTTCCGCATCCCGGGCCGGATGCCGCAATATGCGGGGATGACGAAGGGGAGTCAACCGGGGCCCAGAACGATCCGGGCGTTGTGCGATAACCTGTTGAAAGGTAACGGGCTACCGACGGTGCGGAAAGACACGCATCCGGCTTGAACATGTTCCGGGGGCTCGGATACCATGGTGAGTCAGGCATCACACCCACAACACGGATCATCCGATCCCGCGACTGAGGAAAGCATGACAGTCAGGAATCTGTTCCCCGCTCGACCATCAACCGCCACCGTCATCATCCTCCTGCTCGGTCTCGCGCCGATATCCGCCCGGGGTTCGCCGGTCCCGGAACCACCGGCTCCGCCGGCGGCGCCGCAGAACCAGCCGCCCCAGGAGCGGCTCACCGTCGGTGTCATCGATCTCGAGGCCAACGGAGTGGATCCGGGCGAAGCGCGGGCGATTTCAGAGCGGCTGCGCATCTGGCTGGGTCGCACCCAGACCTTCCAGGTGATCGAGCGCAACCAGATGGAATCGATCATGGAGGAGATGGGCTTCCAGTTCTCCGGGGCCTGCGACACCGACGAGTGCGTTGTCCAGGTCGGGAGGGTGCTGGGGGCAAGCAAGATGGTGGCGGGTAGTGTGTCGCGGGTGGGGACGCTCTATTCGCTGCAGATCCGCATCATCGATATCACCACCTCCCGGATCGAGCACACTGCCTTCAAAGACGAGCCTGGCGGGATCGAAGCCGTTCTGACCGTGGCCGCCGAGTCCGTGGCGAACGAGCTGGCCGCCAACGTCAGCGGTCAGGCGGTCCAGCCGGCCCAGCAACCCACCCAACCCGCCGTCACCCAGCCCGGCGCGGCGCGCATCACCACCGCCAATGTCCGGGTGGAATCGAACCCGGCGGGGGCCACCATCACCCACGCCGGGAACAGCCTCGGCCTCACCCCCGCCACGATCGTGCTCCCCGAGGGTTCCCAGCAGCTCATGATCGAGCTCGAGGGTTACCGCCCGAAGACCCAGCCGGTCAACGTGATCGCCGGACGCGAGCAGACCGTGACGGTGCGGCTCGAGGAGATCCCGACGGGTTTCCTCACCATCGCGACCGATCCGATCCAGTGCGAGGTCTTCATCGACGGCCGTAACGTCGGGCGCAGCCCGCTCTCACGCCACCGCACCTACGAGGGCAGTCATGAGGTCGAGGTCCGCCGGGAAGGGTACGAATCACAGACCCGGCAGGTGACGATCGCGCCGCGCCAGACGGAGGAGATGGAATTCACCCTGCGCCGCAGCGGAGCGGCCCAGCTCACCTTCCGGTCGACTCTCAACGGAGCCCGGGTGAGCATCACCGGCGATGAGGCTCTCGATGCCGCCCTGACCAATCCCGATCAGAGCGTGCCCCTGCCCCCCGGCAGCTACACCCTGACCGTCAAGGCCAAGGGATACGCCTCCTGGCAGCGGCAGGTCACCCTGGCCGACGGCGCCAACGAGGTCGTGCCCATCACCCTGCGCCCCAAGTCCCGCATCGCCGCCGGATTGCTCTCGCTCATCCCGGGGATGGGGCAGTTCTACTCCCGCCGGCCGATGATGGGCCTGCTCATGCTCGGCGGGGTGGCCGGTTCGGCCGCCTACACCATGATGCAGCAGAGCACCTACGATGAGCTGAAGCAGGAGTACCTGGGCCTCCAGGAGGAGTATTCGAACGCGACCACCTCGGCCGACATCACCCGCCTGCGGACCGAACTGAACGACAAGTACCAGGAAATGCGGGACAGCTACGACAGCATGAGCTCCACCGCCATGATCATGACAGCCGTCTGGGCGGTGAACGTTCTGGACGCCGTTGCGCTGATGCCGCGCCTCAGGCCCTTCGCCGTCGGCGGAACCCGGGGGTCGATCGACCTCGGTCCCCACCAGGGCCGCCTGGCCCTCACCTTCACCCTGATCTTCTGAGCGATGATGAGACCGATACCGAAACGACGCGCGCGGAACCGGTGGACGACCATAGCCTCCGGTCTCCTGATAGCCCTGTTCCTCATCATGGGTTCCCTCTCCTGCGATACGCTGCTCCTGCCCCCCGAACCCGAGGAACCGGTCTACGACAATCCGATCGATCCGGGGAACCCCGCCTACGTGGCTCCCCAGACGACCATCACCGGAGGACCGGCCCAGGGATCGACCATCTCCCAGAACTCCGCGACCTTCACGTGGAGCGGGAACGCGACCGGCATGCTCTTCCAGTACCGGTTGAACGCCAGTCAGTGGTCGCCGTGGGCGGGCGATCTGTCGGTCCTGCTCCAGTACCTGGACGAGGCGCCCTACACCTTCGAAGTGCGGGGGGCCTACAATCCCGGGGTGGGGAACACCCCCACCCTCATCGACGACACCCCCGCCTCGCGCTCCTTCACCGTGAACGCGGTCACCGGTCCCGCCCTGCGCCTGAGCCCGACCCTGACCCTGACCTCGGTGAACGACACCTTCGATCTCAACCTCATCGCCGAGGACGTCAGCGACCTGATGATGGTGAGCACCGTGATCCGTTTCAATACGGCCCGCCAGCAGGTCGTCTCACTCACCAACGGCTCTTTCCTCACCTCCACCGGCGGCAGCATCGCGGTCTACAACACCTACGACAACGACGCCGGGGTCATCGAGGTGAACATGGCCACGGCCACGGGCTCGCCCCCCGGGGTAAGCGGCACCGGTACCGTACTGACAATCCGCTTCCGCCAGATCAACGCCGAGGACGGCCTGATCTGGTTCGCCGCCGGCAGCTCGGTGATGCGTGACTCCGACAACGACCCCATCACGATAACCGCCACTCCCACCGTGGCCGTCGTGGTCCGGTAGGCGAAGGGATGAGATTGATGCCGAGAACCACCGTCATCGTTCGCCGTTCTGAGTCGACCGCAGGAAGTCGGGCCCATCGGTTCCTCCGCTCAGCCACCCTGCTGCTGCTCCTGATCCCGACCGGGATCCTGGCCCAGTCGCAGCCGGTCAACCGGCTCGATCCGATCCTGCGGATGGCCGTGGAGCGCAGCGCC
>CAYSYY010000284.1:0-5236 GCA_964435265.1 uncultured Gemmatimonadota bacterium | reverse complement strand
TGCGTCGTCGGCAGATTCAACATGCGACCATGTCCTGCTCGCGCTCGCTCAGCACCGCGCGCAAGACCCGGCGGATCGACGCTTCATCGCAGTCCGGACCAATCACGACCCGCAGCGAGGCTGCCGCGCGGCGCCTCTCCGCCAGCTCGACCGTCACGACCGGATGTCCGGCGGTGGTGAGCTCCCGCAGCAGCCGGGCGAGATCCCTGTCGGTCCCGGCGGCCAGGCGGATCGCAACGAAGAGCCGATCCTCACCGTACGACGACACCGGGGCCGGCGGTTCGTCGGCGACCGGCACGATACTGCGGCCGTCCTTGCCGAGGCTCTCGGCGATGAGCTGCTCCAGCCAGGCCGGGTAGGCCTGCAGCGACGCCGGGGTGAGGAGGGTGATCTTGTCGCGGCCGGCCCGGGCCAGCTCGCCCATTACGGCGCCGAGCTTGAGGGCGGGATCCTCCGTCCCGGCCCCTGCGGCCCGGGTACGGTCTGCGGCCCGGACGGCGTGGGCGGTCAGGGCGGCGGGATCGAGGCCGATGAGAGCGGCGGGTACCAGCCCGAAGAATGTCATCGCGGAATAGCGGCCTCCCACCTCGGGCGGAGTGGGGAAGGTGCGGCGGAAACCGCGGTCGGACGCCAGCGCCTCCAGGGACGAACCGGGATCGGTGATGGCGACGAAATGGGCGCCCGGATCCACTCCGGCCCCGGTCATGACCTGCCAGAAGTACCGGAAGAAGCTCAGGGTCTCCAGGGTCGTCCCCGATTTGCTGGAGACCAGGAAGAGGGTGCGCCCGGGGGTGATCGCGGCGTGCACGGCCTGCACCACCCCGGGGTGGGTGGAGTCGAGCACGAGGAGCCGGGGGTAACCCTCCCGATGGCCGAAGACGAGCTGGAAGGTCTCCGGCGCCAGGCTCGATCCTCCCATCCCCAGCAGCACTACGGTCTCGATCCCGTCTCCACGCACCTCCCGGGCGAAGGTCTTCAGATCGTCGGCCGCCCCGGACATGTTCCCCGGCAGGTCGAGCCACCCCAGGCGGTCGGTCAGTTCCGGGAGCGGTTCGGGCGACCAGAGCGTGTGGTCATGCGCCCACAGGCGTTCGATGAAACGCTCCGCCGCCCAGGTCTCGAGGCGCCGGTTGACGGCCGCTTCGTACCCGGCCAGGTGGAAGCTCCAGGTATCGGATCGGGACATGGGGCGCGCGCTCCTTCCCGGGGCAGGGGGTGAATGAAGAGGATACACCATTTAGATTCCGTCCACAGGTGTTGTAGACTCGCACCGGTACAGGTACCGACGACCGGGCCGACCGGGAAGGGGTGACGGATCAGATGGAGAACCGGTGCAGGGACAACCGTCGCACGAAGATCGTCTGCACGATCGGTCCCGCCTCGCGGGAACCGGCCGTCCTGGAGGGGATGATCGCGGCGGGCATGGATGTGGTGCGGCTCAACTTCTCGCACGGCACCCACGACGAGCATCGCGTGACGATCGAACGGGTGCGGGAGCTCGCCGGACGCCGGGAGCGGGCGATCGCGATCCTCCAGGATCTCTCCGGTCCGAAGCTGCGGCTGGGCCGGATCGATGGGGGGAGTATCACCCTGGAGCCCGGCGCGGAGTTCACGCTCACCACCCGTGAGGTGCCGGGTTCGGCGGGCGAGGTGAGCGTGGATTTCTCCGAACTCCCGGCCCGGGTCTCACCCGGCGACACCATGCTGCTGGCCGATGGCGCCCTGGAGCTCGAAGTCATCGGCACTACCTCCTCCGATATCCGGTGCCGGGTCGTGGTGGGCGGACAGCTCAGCTCCCACAAGGGCATCAACCTCCCCTCCGGCACTCTCGGTCTGCCCGGCCTCACCGAAAAGGACCGTGATGATCTGCGCTTCGGTCTGGCGTGCGGGGTCGATCTGGTGGCCCTCAGCTTCGTACGCACCGCCGAGGACATCGCGATCGCGCGCGCCTTCATGGATTCGGCCGGAACGGTCGTACCGATCATCGCCAAGATCGAGAAATTCGAGGCGCTGCAGCATCGGGAGGAGATCATCGCGGCCGCCGACGGAATCATGATCGCCCGCGGCGATCTGGGTGTCGAAACGCCGCTTGAGCGGATCGCGCTGGAGCAGAAGGAACTCATCCGGGCGGCCAACCGGGCGGCCCGGCCGGCCATCACCGCCACCCAGATGCTCCGCTCGATGGTGGAGAGCCCGCGGCCGACCCGGGCCGAAGTGGCCGATGTGGCCAACGCCATCCTCGACGGCACCGACGCCGTCATGCTCTCGGAGGAGACAGCGGTCGGAGCCTACCCGGTGGAAGCGGTCGGGATGATGGACCGGATCGCCGCCGAGACCGAGAAGGCGTTCCCATACGCCCTCTGGGAGGGACGGGTGCACGGAACCGACGTGATCGACACCCCCGAAGCGGTGGCCCACGCCGCCTGCGATCTGGCCGAACATATCGACGCCCGCTGCATCGTCTGCTTCACCTATTCGGGCTCCACCGCCCGGCTGGTGTCGAAGTACCGTCCCGATCGTCCCATTATCGCCCCGACCCCCAACCGGGGGACCTGCCGCCGTCTGGCCCTGATCTGGGGGGTCGAACCCTGGCTCACCGAGCACGAGGTGGAGGGCGAGGAACTCGTCACCTGCGCCGTCAGGGCCGCCCGCGCCATCTGCGGTGCGGAGCCGGGTGACCGTCTGGTGATCACGGCCGGTCTGCCGATGGGGACACCGGGCGGTACCAACCTCATCCGGGCGGTCGTGGTGGAGGGGTGATCCCCCGACCGGCCATCAGATCTTTCCTTGCCCATCGCCGAGGCTACGGTAGCAGCGGTCACCGTGCCGGCTGCGGTTTCGGACTTGTGTAACCGGGGTGGTTCGATATACTTGGGGATGATATTAGGACTCCTCATAAGACCAGGGGGTATCACATGCCGGGCCCGTTCAGCCGTTCCGCCGCAACGCGGTTCTCCGCTTTCCCCCTTTCCGCCGTCCTTCTGAGCACCGCGCTCCTCACCGCCGGTTCCCTCACTCTGAACGCCGGCTGTGCCCGTGCTCAGCAGGGCCGGTCGGGGCTCGAGGTCGGCGATCCCGCTCCCGCGCTGACCATCGGAACCTGGGTGAAAGGCGAGCCGGTTGAGAGGTTCGAGCCGGATCGGATCTATGTGGTGGAGTTCTGGGCCACTTGGTGCGGGCCCTGTCTCGTCTCGATGCCTCACCTGAGCGGGATCCAGCGTGAACTCGGGCCGCGCGGGGTCACCGTCATCGGCGTCACCAGCCCCGATCCGAACAACACCCTCGCAGCGGTCGAAGAGATGGTCCGCGACAAGGGCGACGGGATGGGGTACACCGTGGCCTGGGACGCCGCCGGCACGACCGGCGATGACTGGATGCGGGCGGCCGGTCAGAACGGCATCCCCACCTCCTTCATCGTCGACGGCACCGGACGGATCGCCTATATCGGTCACCCCATGTGGCTGGATCTGCCGCTCGGGAAGATACTCGCGGGGACCTGGGATTACCGGACCGGCTCCGCGGAGGTCGCCCGGGCCGAAGAGGAACTCATGGGTATCTACCGGTCGGCCGGGAGCGATCCGCAGGGCGCCTTGAGGGATTTCCGCAGCTTCGAGGAGAGATACCCCGAGGTGGCCCACGGGATGCAGGACATGAAGTTCCAGCTCCTGCTGGTGAGCGGCGCCTTCGACGAGGCCTGGGCGCTGGGGAACCGGATGACCGATGACGCGGTCGGAAAGGGCGACTCGGCCGCCCTCAACATGATCGCCTGGCTGATCGTGGACCCGCAGGCGCCCTTCGAAAACCGCGATCTCGACCTGGCCCTGCGCGCCGCTGAGGCCGCCGCCCGGCTGAGCGGGGAATCCGATCCCGACATCCTCGACACCCTGGCGCGGGTGCACGCTTCGAAGGGGGATTACCGGACCGCCGTCACGGTCCAGCAGAAGGCCGTCGAGCTCGCTGCCGGGACCCGCCTCGAGAGCACCCTGCGCGCCACCCTGGAGGAATACCGCAGCCGGATCCGCGGTTGAGTCACAGCCCTGAAACGCCCCGCCGGTCGGGAACCTCCCGGCGGCATGATTGTCTGCCGGAACGGTCTCTCTTTGCGGTTCCACTACCCCCCGGCCCGGGATATCTTCTGCCAACGGAGACAGGCAACTCACCGCACGCATCAAGGAGCTGGGAACTGTGCCGACGGTTGTTCTGAACGGGAATGCCTACGAGGTCGACGACGACGGTTTCCTGCAGGATCCCTCCCGCTGGAACGACGGGGTGGCGGGTGATCTGGCGACCACCGAAGGGATCACGGAACTCAATGACGACCAATGGAAGATCGTGCGTTATCTGCGCGTCTACTGGGAGGAGAACGATATCGCTCCCATGATCCGCAAGCTCTGCAAGGAGACCGGTTTCAAACTGGCCCAGATCTACGAGCTGTTCCCCTCCGGTCCGGCCAAAGGCGCCTGCAAGGTGGCGGGCCTGCCCAAGCCGACGGGCTGCGTCTGAGACCTGTCCGCACGGACCGGGGATGAGCCTCCCGCTCTACGGCATCATTGGCGCCTCTCTGGTCATCTTCGCCATCGGTTGTGCGGTGCGCGTGTTCCAGTACGCCCGCACCCCGCCGCACCTGCGCTGGGAGCTCTACCCGGTCCCCCATGAGCCCCCTGAACGGGCCGCCCACGGCGGATCCTACCACGAGGAGACCGACTGGTGGACCCGCCCCCGCCGCCGCTCGTTCTCCGGCATGCTGCGCTCCCTGCTCGCCGAGATGGTCTTCATCCGGGCGCTCTTCGAACACAACCGCCGGTTGTGGGTGATCTCGTTCCCCTTCCATTTCGGACTCTACCTGCTGGCCTTCTCCGCTCTACTGCTGGGCACCCTGGTCATCGCCGGCGTTTCCCCTGTCGGTCCCCGGACAGCCGCGGTGTTCCTGGCGTTCGACCGGCTCGGCGCGGCGGCCGGGGCCGCGGGATTCATCCTTACCTGGCTGGGCGCGCTGGGGCTTCTCATCAGGCGGCTCACCGATCCCGAACTGCGGCCCTATACCGCCCCGGCCGATCTCTTCAATCTAGTTTTTTTCCTCACCGCCCTGGGCCTGACGGCCGCCGGCCGCCTGACCGCCGCTCCCGATCAGGCGGGGATCGTCGGATTCCTGGCCGCGCTGCTGCACTTGGAGCCCGGTCTCAACGCCCCGCCTCTCATGGTCGCCGGGATCGTGCTCTCAGCCCTGCTGCTGGCT
>CAYSYY010000283.1:0-5250 GCA_964435265.1 uncultured Gemmatimonadota bacterium | reverse complement strand
TTTGCGTTATTCATATTAACCGTAGATTATGAGCACTTTCTCGATACCCCACTGGAAATAAAAAAGAGATTCAAGTTAAAGATAAGCATTGAGAAAATAGAAAAGATGATGAAATCAAAGGAGTACAATGAGGTTATTCTGCGCTGGTTTCTACAATACGCTAAATCAGATGCACGTACCGCCAAGCAGTTTTATCTTATCAAGGAACGGTATTTCAAACAACAGATGAAAACCAATGTTGGTCGTCAGGCGGTTGATTTCTTCGGGATGATAAGTGATAAATTCAACCCGCGTCCCAACTCGCAGATAACAAATTTGATTAATCTCACCCCAGAACAGAATGAACAGCTCGGAAAATCGGTTCTTACTGCACTAAAGAATCGTGAAGCAAGATTAAAAGAAACAAAAGAGGGGGGTGCCGATGGCAAAAATTAATACGATAACCGACCCGAAGATTATTGAATTTGGAAAATACGTTGAGGAATTATGGGAAGAAGGTGTTCAGGCTAAATCACCCATTGATACACGTAATTATAATAACTATGCGTATTTAACTGGTCATCAGCACACCGTTTATAATTCTAATATGCGTTATTATGAAAATTATTTGACGACGATAGATAACCGTCGGACACGAATGACAATTAACAAGACTCGTAAAATCATGGAAGCACGTGATTCATTCGTTTGTGGCGGTGAGCCGACGATAACGATTGGTTCCAATTCACTTGAAACCCAGCATCGCGAGGCGGCTTATACGGCTCAGTGTGTGGCGCAGGCGGACTGGCAAAAGAATAAGGTGTGGGATGATATACTGGAAGCACGTGAGTGGTGTAAATCATGTGGTATTTCCTATATTCAAGTTTATTATAATCCGAATGCTGGTAAGTTTGTCGGTTATAGCGAGGATAACGAGGCATTGTTTGAGGGCGATATATCCCAGCGTGTTCGCAGTGATTTTGAAACGTTGATTGACCCGCTTGCCCGTGACTGGAAGGATATTAGGTATATTATATGTGCATCGGTCTTTAGCATCGAGGGTGGTCGTGAGCGGTGGCCGTATCTTGACTGGACGGCGATTGAAAAACTCGGTGCTGGTAAGCTGTCATCGAATACAATGCTTGATATGTGCTTGCAGTTAAATGGCGCACATGGTACGGTCATGGCGGGCAGCACTGACTCGAAGGGTAGACAGCGGAATGTATTGGCCATTGAGTATTGGGAAAAACCAAGTCGTGATGCACCACACGGTCGCTATGTTGTTTCTGTTGGCGGTCAGGTTGCACAATATTCACCGCTTGAGACAAAGGAAATACCGATTATCCCGTTTTATGAAATAAAAGAAGCAGGAACCCTACATGGTCAAACACCAGTTACTGAAATGCGACCACTGCAAGAGCAACTGAATAAAACAGTGGCTCTTGATATTGAACGTAGTAATGTTGCGGATATGATAGGGCTTCCCTATGGTGGCGGTTGGCCATTGGATTTCGGCGGCAAGGCATTGGTGGTCGGGCGCATTAATCCAGCAATGGGTGCACCGATATTCGTGCCTGGTGGCACTCAGCGTCAGGATTATATGGTTAAGGAACGATATTTTGAGGAAAAATTAGAGGAAATAGCTGGTGTGTCGAGTATCTCAGCACGTGGTGCGCCGTCACACGCACAGCAATCAGGTCGCAGTCAGTATATTATAACCGAAGCCAGTCGTGAGTTGTTGACTAAAATCTCAGAACGGTTTGCAGGTAGTGTGCGTGATTTGGTGCGTATGCGTTTGCGGTATATTACGAAATTTTATACCGAAGAAAGAACGATGGGCTTTATAAACGAGAACGACCGTCAGGAAGTAATACGTTTCAAGGGTGCTCAAATAGGCGATAACTGGACAGTTAATATATTGCTCAATGACAACATGGAAAACCCGACCCAGATACGAAACAGTTATCTGCAATTATCGCAGAGCCAATTATTCATGCAGGAAATCATGTCCAATGATGCAACCAAGAAAATTTTTGTTGAAGGTATTTCACCGAAACTTGCTCATGCGATGTTTAGAACCGAGCGTCCTGAAGGACAGGCGGTTGATGAGAATTATGAATTTAGCCAGGGTGGTAATCCACCGATAGAGTGGTACCATGACGATATGGCACACTACAAAGAACACGTGCGATGTCTGATAGGTGACGAGATTAAACGATGGCCAGAACAATATAAACATAACCTTGAGTTTCATACAATGCGACACATGTTACAGGAAGCATCAAGGAAAAGATACATGGCGATGCAACAGGGTATGCAGAATATGTTGTCTGGTCAGATGCAGGGTCAAGGTCAGCTTCCTGCACCGAAGGGTTCACCAGGCCAACAGGTAGCCGAGACACAACCTGCTGGTGGTAATGTCGTGAGTGATGTCGATGTACCGCTTGAGGCAGCTACCCAGAACGAGTACCCTGGCGGCTTACAGCAGGGCGGTTTACAGCAGATGGCAGGAGCGATGTAATGCCATTTAAATCTCAGGCACAGCGACGCTGGATGTACGCAAATAAGCCAGCTATGGCTAAACGGTGGTCAGAGCATACACCGAATATAAAGAATTTGCCCGAACGGAAACGCAGGAAGGTTTTGTTCGCGGCGTTAAAAAACATTTCTAAAAAACGGAAGGGTAAGTCATAATGACAACCCAATATCTAAGGAGGATATAATGCCAGACGAAAATACAATAAAAATCCAACCTGATACTACAGAGGTTGGTCAGCCCCAAGACACTAAAGCGGATGAGGCACCTGAAGAGTTTGTTCTCCCGACTCAAGAACAACTGGGAGAAATGAGTGCGGAAGAGTTAAAGGCTATCTATCCTAAAGTGATAGATAAGTATGTTGCGGGAAAAAAGATGCAGACCGCTGCCCATTATTCTAATACGGAAACGGCAAAGCGGCAAAAAGAGTTGGATGAACGTGAGGAAAGATTGCGTAAGTATGAAAGTGATTTGTATAGTAAACAGCAAGAAGCACTTAATCAATTCTCCGTTATGAATAAACCGACACCGCAACCACTACCAGCACCACCTGACCGCGACGTTGACCCGATAGGTTATGCGGAATATTATAAGAAACAAGCCGAAATAAAAGAGCTGGAGTATGGTAAGCAGATTGATGAAATCAGACGGGAAATAAACGACACTAAAACACAAACCGCTGCGATACGCATGGAGAACTGGGTCGAGAAGAATATTACATCCAAAGATGAATACAATCTCGTTGACCCAATGGAAATCGAGCTTTATTTCCGCAAGAATCCGCAGGCATCCACCGACTTCCCCGATATTATGAGAATCGCGGGCAAGATACAAGCCCAAAAATCATCAATAATCGAGGAGCGGGCGACCGCACGTGCCAATGAGATACTTACTCAGAAAGCCGAAGCGGCAAAGAATGCCCAGATTTTACCAGGTAATCAATACGGTGGTCAGAAACAAGTTAAATGGGAAGAATTAAGTGAAGATGAAGAAGATAAAGAGATTGAGAATTTAGTTAAGAATCTGAAAGCTCAAAAGAAGGGGGTGTAGTTCTTGATTAGAGAGGGCGAAGCCTCCATTATCGAAGGAGGATAACTATGGCTATGGATTTGACAGTCTTGGATGATGCATTAAAGGTAAGATGGATTAGCGAGAAAGTGCATAATCATGCATGGAGACGCGAAACCGTTTTTAAATCCATTAAGGCAGTCAGAAAAGACTATACAGGTAAAGAATTTTCTTGGTTAATTGAAACTTATCCAGGCGAGGAGGGCGGCTTTGCGGCTAATGGCGCAATACTTAATACCGCACCGACGGATGAGGGTTACAAGAGAGTTTATTTTGATTTAAAAACAATGCGTTCGGTGCGTCATCTTGATGTTGAGGCGGCGGAGGATGCGGCTGATTCGGCGGGTTCTTTGGTGCGACCGATTAAGGTTTTGCCAAAGAAAACCATTGAGAATCACGTATTTCATATTGCAAGAAACTTCTGGTGCGATAGCGGTAAACTCGCTTTATGCGGTACTACTTCTGGCGCAGCTGAAGTCGAACTTGCAACCAATTCGAATATGCGTCGGTTCAAGAGGGGTATGACGTGTGATGTTGTGGAATCGGATGATGGTCGTAGTGCCAATAAACTCATTGACTCGGAAGCGATTCTGGCAATCGAGGAAGGCGCGACACCATCATTAACATTTACATCTTCGATTTCGACGACCGCAACACAGGACGTTATTTGTTATGAGGACGAGAGTTACGCAAGTTCAACAAACTACGCTACGTATGCATGGAATGGATTACCCACGTTGGTTGATACGGGTAATGTGTTTAATTTAACCATCAGTTCCGATGCACCTGAATTTATTTCTAAGGTGGAAACATCGACTGGTGTACTGACACTTCCTAAAATGCAGACTATTGTTGATTGGATTGAAGCACGTTCAGAACAGAAGATAAGCGAAATTCGCATGAGTCCAGAAGCGGCACAGAAGTATGGTGGATTACTCATACCAGATATGAGATTTTCCAAAGAGCTGTTGGATAAAATGTCGGGTGGTCAAGTTGGTACAACCATGTCTTTCAAGGGTGGTTCAATGGGTGAGATACCTATTGTCCGTGACCCGCTTATGCCGAAAGACGAGATTTACTTCTTGACTTGGCCGTCATTCTGTCTGGCGACTACCGCTTTCTTGAAGTGGCTTAACCTTAATGGTACATACTACCAGTGGGTTAGCAACTACTTGAAGTTCGCGCTGATTATGTACTCGCGTGGTGAATTTGGTATTCTTAATAGAAACTGGAATGGAAAAATGACGGGAGTGACTATATAGATATGGTTACTTGCTCATTTAGACTCACGGGTGGGATTGTATTACCCATCGTCCCACCCGTATTGACCCCCCTTATTCGTGAGGGGTTGGTTGGAGGAGGTGTCTTATGGGTGTAGGAAATAAACAATTAAACTTCGGTGCTCGTGAAGCGGGTATAGATACATATATTGATGAATACCTGATTTACTTGCCACGAGCGGCAAATGCTGTATATGCGGCGTTAGATGAAGCTACTTATGCTGGTTGTTTCGGGTACGATACGGATAACACATTACCGATTTTCAGTGATGGTACAAGCTGGCTTAATCTTGTAACATCGGCTACTACGGGGACCGCAGATGCAGTATATACTGCGGGTACGTGGACGGTTGCAGTCGATACCCTTGATGTTGATTTTATTTTTAC
>CAYSYY010000282.1:0-5252 GCA_964435265.1 uncultured Gemmatimonadota bacterium | reverse complement strand
TACCACCCGGCTCCGGTCGATCTCGAGGATGATCAGGTAGACGCCGGCCGCCACCCGGTGCCCGGCGCCGTCGGTGCCATCCCAGCGGACCTCGTAGTCCCCCCCGCTCCGATCCGCATCCACGAGCAGGCGGACCTGCCGGCCCCGCACGTCGCGGATCTCCAGTCTCACCCGGCCGGCACCCCCGGCGGGAACGCGGTAGCGCAGGCGCGTCTCGGGATTGAAAGGATTGGGCACGGCGGGGAGCAGGGCGGGTTCCCTGGCTCGCTCCGGCACCGCCAGGGCGACCGGACCGAGCCAGTGCGCAGCCCGGCCGGGAGAGGTGATCCGGACCGCCAGGGCTTCCGGAACGGCCTGCCCCTCCGGGCCGGGGACCAGGTCGAGGGAGCGCACCATGACCGGAGGATCCCCGGGCGAGTAGTCGACCGCGACTCCCGCGGCGAGCCAGCGCCGTCCGTCCCCGGGCGGGCCGCCGCCGCCGTCAGGGGCGGTGTAGCCGGTGAAGAGCTCTCCGCGGACCGGTCCGCCGGCCTCGAGCACCTGCCACCTCACCTCGACCCTCAGCGGTCCCCGGGCGCTGACCTCCAGACCGCTCATCGCCAGGATGGGACCGGCCGGGACGGCCGCGCTCCGGTACCCTCCGCCGGGCTCGAAAGTCAGGGGGAAGCTGTACCAGCCGCCGTCGGGTGCGAGCTCGATCAGTTCCACCGCCTCATCCGCCGGATCCCCGGTCTCGAAGAGCGGGGCGACGTCGGCGTACCAGCCCTCATTCGCCGGCTGGGCCCTGACCGTACCGCCGGTTGAAATGAGCAGGATCGGGCGTTCGGGATGCGGCGCCTCACCCCAGGTCCAGCGCGGCGGCTGCGGCAGCTCCGGCGCCCCGACCTCGATCGTGCGGCACCAGCGCAGCTCCCCCGCCGCGACCGACCGGTGCAGGGTGACCGAATACCGGCCCGGTTCGAGCCCGGTGAACCGGTGCCCGCACCACTCCGGACCGCCGCTCAGGGACGTGTTCCAGAGCAGGCTCCCCGGCTCGCGGACGACGGCGAGTACGCCCCCGCCCCCGTCCGACCAGAGCAGTTCCACCGTGCCCGGCCCGGCTGCCCAGACATGCAGGGCGGGTGAGAAGACCGCCGGAGCCGTACCGGCCCGGGCCGCCGCGGGCGACGGCACAGGTCCGGCGACCGCCGCCCGCCCCGCCGCCGGCTGCCAGCCGATGACCGAGTCCACCTCCACCGCCACGGCCTCGCCCCAGCCGATCGGGAAGTCCTCCCCCACGCTCCCTCCGCCGGGGGGCCGGAAGCATCCGGTCCAGGCCTGCCGGTAGGGATCCCAGCGGCTGACGCTCCCCACCGCCGGGTCGGCCAGGACCTCCGCGGCCGAACGTACCCGCGTGGAATCGCTGATCCCGACCAGCGCGAGCCCGGCTCCGGCCGTCAGGAGCGGGGGAGCGTACCGCCGGGGCCCGTGCCAGGCCAGCGTGCCCGGCATCGGGCTCACGACCGCGTACCCCTCTCCCGGCCGCAGCGCAAAATCCTCCCCGGTGCAGCTGCCGTCGGGGAGCCGGACGACCGAGCGCCAGGCGGCCGTGACCTGGTCCCAGCGCGCCACTTCACCGGCCGCCGTCAGACCGGCGAGCAGTCCGGCGGCCGTCTCCCGGTCCGGATCGGCCAGGGTGGGGGTTATCAACGTCACCCCGGCCGGGAGCGCCAGGATGCGGTCGGTGCCGTGCGCGATCCGCACCGCCGCCGGGGAGATCACGCTCTGCGGGGGATTCAGCCCGTCCTCCACCCGGGCCACGATCCACCACCTCGAGCCCTCCGGCAGGTCGGAGAGATCCACCGTCACCGCTCCCCCGTCGCTGCGGTCCAGCACGGCCGGATCGGTCAGGGCGGGCATCGACCGCGTCCCTCCCTCCTCCTGCAGCGACAGCGTCGCCCAGGCCTGGCTCGAGTCGGCGAGGGCATAGCCGAGATGGAGCGCGGAATCGACACTGGCCACCGCGGGGAACGATACCCACTCGAAGACCGGCGGCGGATCGGTCCGCAGCGGCCCCAGGACGATCTCCTGCGGCAGGTCCCCCGTCACGGTCACGGTGGCGGCCGCCACCCCCGCGCTGTCCCCGTCGGCTTCGACCCTCAGGGTATCACCGGCCGACCAGGGGAAGGCGGCGCCGCCGGAGGTGCGCAGGTTCCCCAGGTTCAGCGACCAGTAACCCGCGCTGTCGCTGCGGGCCGCGAGCCAGCCCGATTCAGCTCCTCCGGACCGCAGGGTCAGGAAGACCTGCGCCCCGGACACCGCCTCGCCGCCGCCGTCCCGCTCCAGCCGGCCGAACACCGTGCCGGGGACGGTGGTGACGATCCCGCCGGTCGTCGTCACGGCGAAGCTGTCGGCCGGCGCCGGGGTGGCGTCGCTCACCACCCGCCAGGCCACCGGCGTACCGGCTCCGAGGCCGTAGTGTTCGACCAGGTGCAGGCGTCCGGCGGGGGCGGGATCCCAGGTGCGGCAGATCGCTCCATCCTGCCATCTCTCGAGCCGGCCGTCGGCCTGTTCGCTCGACCGCCAGGCGACCCCGAATCCGGCGCTGGTGAGGTTCACAACCCGGGTGCGGTACACCATCGGCCTGCCGCTCCCCGGTCCGCCGAGGGGGGTGGAGGGTGCGGCGGGACTGAACAGCGCGCCGTACCGGACCCCATGTTCGCTGAACTCACCCCAGCCTTCCGGGTCCCGGACCCAGGAGGCGTCGGTATCCCACCCCGCATAGGTGAGGTCCTGCAGGGTATCGGGGCCGGCCGGGTCGATGAGCAGGAGGCGGCCGGCGGCGTTGCTCAGCCCCGAGCCGATCCGGCCGTCGTCGACGAAGCCCCGGCCCGGCAGTCCGGCCGGGCTCCCGCCGCCGAAGAGGACGACGTACTCGCCCGGTGCCAGGCGGGTATCCGGCGGGAAGACGAAAGGATCAGCCCCCGCCGGACCCAGCCTCCAGCCCGAGATGTCCGTCGGCACGCCGCTGCGGTTCACCAGCTCGATGAATTCGTCCTGGTAGGTGTCGCGCACGCCGTCGCCGTTGGCGTCCCCCGCCAGATCGGCGGGCGGATCGGCGAGCACTTCATTGATGACGATCGGGGGGCCCGTCTCCTGACTCAGACATACCGACGGGACCGCCGCGGTGGCGAGAAACCCGGCCGCTGCGACCGCCGGGAACAGCACGATCACACGTTGCATGGAGACCTCCAGAAAGGCCTTCCGCCGGGGGCGGGCGGGTTCATCGTCAGGGGGAAATCATGCGGTGGGGAAAACCGATCGGGAGTATACTCCCGGAGGTCGGAGAGAGCAAGAGCGGCGTCCCGGTTGTTCCTTGACCGGCTTTCGGCGTCCGGCGTAATTGTTCCGCGCCCTCCGCCGGGATATCCCGCTCCGCGGCGGGTTTCGGGAGCCATGACACGGTCGGACACGAACGAACTGATAGATCGCGCCCAGCGGGGCGACCAGGATGCCTTCACCACCCTGGTGCACCTCTTCGAGGCGCAGGTGCAGGCGGTCTGCCTGAAGATGGTGCACAACACCGAGACCGCCCGCGATCTCTCTCAGGAGACCTTCGTCAAGGCTTTCAGCGCGCTGGAGACCTTCGACCGCTCCTTCACCTTCTCGACCTGGCTCTACAAGATCGCCCGCAACACCTGTATCGATCACTTCCGGCGCCAGAAACTGGAGACCTACTCCCTCGACGCCCCGATGCGCACCCGCGAGGGGCAGATCGAACGGGACTTCCCGTCTCCGATCCACACCCCCGAGCGATATCTCATCCTCAAAGAGCGGGGGCGCCTGATCGAGGAAGCGATCGAGAGCCTGCCGGAGAAGTACCGGCAGGTGATCCAGCTCCGTCACAAGCAGGAACTCCCGTATGAGGAGATCGCGGATATCCTCAAGGTGCCGCTGGGAACCGTGAAGGCCCGCCTGTTCCGGGCCCGCGAGCTCCTGAAGAAGCGGCTCAAATCGATCTGACCGGTCCCCCCCGAAGGACCGGCGGCGGGGCGCTCCTGAAACCACTCCCCGGGGAGGTACGTATTTATACGTACCCCGAAAGGAGTCTGACGATGGCCGCACCTCTTCCCACCCCCCGAACAGCCCGCCCCGCCCGTCCCCGGTGCGGCGCGGTCCTGGCGGCGATCCTGCTCCTGCCCGCCGCCGGGACGGCGGTCGCCGGTCAGACCACCCGGCCGGCCGATCAGGAGGGCGGACTCCAGGCGGTCCAGCTCCTGACCCAGGAGATCGAGGAACTCGGTGCGCGACTCGAGACCGCCGTGGAGGCGATCGAGACGGGTCGGAAGGAACTCGAATCGATCAATGAGGAGCTGCGGCGCCTCGAAGCCGACATCGCCGAGCTGGGCGAGACACCGGCCGCCACGGCGCTGCGCACCCAGCTCACCGAGCTGCGCATCCGCTCGATGCGCGCCAACCTCCGACGGGCCATGGGCGGTATGCCCGACGCCCGCGAACTGCTCGATCCCGAGCTCTGGCGGCAGTTCGCGCCCGACGTGGAGACCATGCGCGGCACCACCTCGCGCCACAACATCTTCCGGATCGGCGAAGATGTCGAGGTCGGGCTCTACGAGCGGGTCCGCGGCGATGTGGTCGTCATCGGCGGCCAGATCACGGTGCGCGGATCGGTTACGGGGAGCGTCGTCTCCATCTTCAATGATATCCACATCACCGGCACCGGCCGGGTGGATGGCGACGCGGTGACGGTGGGCGGGGCCATCCGGCAGGATCCCGGGGGAACCGTGCACGGGGATTTCGTGGACACCCACATCGGCTGGCCGTCGCGGTGGCACTGGATCCAGGCGCCCACCCTGCCGCTCTTCTTCGGTCTGGGGGGATTCGTCTTCCTGCTCCTGCTCACCCTGATGGTGGGGCTGATCGCACCCCGCAACGTGGACCGGGTCGAGTCGGCCGTCCGGACCCGGTTCGGCTCCTCCTTCCTGCTCGGGATGCTCACCGAGCTGCTCTTCCCCGTTGTGTTCCTCCTGCTCCTCATCACCATCATCGGGATACCGGTGGCGGTCATCCTGCTCCCGCTGGCCCTGGCGTGGCTCTTCGTCCTGGGTTTCACCGGCGTGGCCCGGGCGGTGGGTCGCGGAGCCGATCAGCGGGGTTTGAAGATCGGCGATTCCCCGGTGGCCCTGATCGCGGTCGGGGTCGTGGTGCTCGAGATCGTCTACCTCATCGGCGGCGGACTGGGGATCGCTCCCGGG
>CAYSYY010000281.1:0-5263 GCA_964435265.1 uncultured Gemmatimonadota bacterium | reverse complement strand
CGGCCGGTTTCCAGCGCACTATGCTGGTGGCCACCGACGGGGTCATGGAGACCCGCGAGGGGCCGGTGGTCCTGCAGTACTTCTGTCTGGAGGAGGACGCCGCGCGCATCATCGAGACCGACGACCGCAGTGTGCGCTACCGTCTCGACCGGCTCGGCATCCCCCTGCTGGAGATCGTGACCGGCCCCGTCTTCGTCTCGCCCCGGCAGGCCGGCGAGGTGGCCGACCGGCTGGGGCATATCATCCGCAGCCTGCAGGTGCGCCGCGGCATCGGCAGCGTACGCCAGGACGTGAACGTATCGACCCGGTACAGCTCCCGGATCGAGATCAAGGGCGTGCAGAAACACCGGATGATCCCGCTGATCATGGAGAACGAGGCCCGCCGGCAGAAAGCCCTGTGGGAAATCGGGCAGGAGCTCTCGGCGCGCTGGGCCCGGCCCAGCGTGGCCGAGCTGCGGGCCCGCACCGAGACCGTCACCGATCTCGTCCGTACCACCGGCTGCCGGGTCCTGCGCTCGGTCATCGACCGGGGCGGCGAGGTCACCGCTCTGACCGTACCGGGCCTGCGGAGTCTGCTCGGCCGCCCGCTCTGTCCGAACATGCGCCTGGCCACCGAATTCAAGGATCAGCTCCTGACCCTGGGCGTGCGCGGGATCATCCACCGCGATGAGGACATCGGCGCCTACGGGATGAGCGGAGGGGAGCGGGCGGCGATCGAAGAGCGGCTGGATCCGGCCGATGGCGACACCTGGCTCATCTTCGCCTCACGTCCCGAGGTGATACCCCTGGCGCTCGACAAACTCTACGCCCGCATCCCGGCCTGCTGGGAGGGCGCGCCATGGGAATCGCGCCGCGCCACCGGCCGCGGCAACACCCAGTACATGCGCCCCCTCCCCGGGGAGGCGCGGATGTACCCCGAGACCGACATCCCCCCCGTCGTCATGACCTCGGACAGAATCGCCGCGACCCGCGCCGGCCTGCCTGAAGTGCTTCAGGATCGGATCGCCCGCCTGAGCGAACGCACCGGGATCTCGACCTATGATCTGTGGAAGATCGAGGAGTACCTCGATCCCCTCTTCTACGGTATCGAGGAGCTGGGATTGCCTCCGGCGACGGTCTTCACCTTTCTTGCCTCTCAGGTGGTGGATTTCCGGCGCCGCACCGGGCTCACCCTCTTCACCGACACTCTCACCGCCCTGCTCGACGCCGTCGCCGCCGGCCGGCTGCTCCCTGATGCCCTGCCCTCCGCCCTCGAGCGGCTGGTCACCGGCGAGACCCTGGCAACCTGTATCGCGGCGCTCGCTCCCGGAAGCGTCGACCTCGGGGCGGAGATCGCACGGGTGGTGGATGAGAACGTCGACCTGCTCGACAACCCGCACCGGCACCGGATCCTGATGGGTGCTCTGATGGCGCGGGTGCGCGGGCGCATCGACGGCCGTCAGGCCGCCGCCGCCCTGTCCGAAGCGCTGGCGCAGATTGACGGTCCGATCCCGGCCTCGGTGTCGGGAGCTGTTACCGCGCCGGAGCCGGGAGAACCACCAGAGCGCTCATGACCTCCCGCTGAGAGGTCCCACCGGCCGGCCGGTTCAGGAGCAGGCCGTTCACCACCAGCGTCGAGCTCCCCCCACCGTCCAGGTTCAGGGCTTCGTGACACCCCAGATCGCGCATGATGGCGGCGAGTTCTCCGAGGTCCACCCCCCGGCTCGCCGCCTGGCGTCCGTCCACGACCAGCAGGATGAGATCGCCGCTCCGGGTCACCCCGGCGGCGGTACGCGGATGGATGCGGGGGATGGTGGATCCGAAGAAGACCTCCTCATCGACCGTGATATCGATGCGGCCGTGCGACATCAGGGCCGGCCCGGCCGCCAGCGCATCATCCACGTGCCACCTTCGGGCTGCGGTCGGCTCGGGGCGGGGAGCGGGTTCGTTCTCGCGGTTGCCGGGCGGTCGCTCGAGGGTGAAGAGGGAGTCGTTCCGGGTCACCACCCAGGCCACTTCGGGGTAGCCGTCGGCCGTGAAACCGAGGGCGGCCCGGGCCGTGTAGTACCGGGTCTCCCCCCGCAGCAGCGACCCGAGAGCCGACTCCACGATGGCGCCGTCCACGAGCAGCAGTCCCACGTGGCGGGCGGGTTCGATATCCATGCGGTAGTAGCCGCCGTTGACCGCGACCAGGGCTCCCAGACGGGCGGCGAACTCCCCGACGCTCTCCTTGCCGTCGGTGTCGGGTGAGGCGACCACCTGAACGCTGAGGCCGGGATCGGGCCGGAGGCGTACGTACCAGGCCCGCAGAGGCAGATCGTCATTGCGCCCGGTGAAGACCCGGACGGCACGCGGCAGCCCGGCGTTGAGTTCCTCGACCGGTCTCCAGCCCAGCTCGATCTCCGGGAACGGCAGCCGGCCGGAACAACCGGGGGCGGACGCCAGCGCCAGCCCGGCCAGCACCAGCCCGAGAACGGTGCAGCATCTCGGGGATGCGGCGGGCACCGAAGCGCCGACCTTCCGTTCCGACGTTCTCATGACGGCTTCCCCCCGTTCAGCCGGCCAGTCCCCCACCGTCGACCACCAGCGTCGTCCCCGTCACCCAGCCGGAGGCGTCGGATGACAGGAAGAGGACGGCCCGGGCGATGTCGTCGGGCGTGCCGGTCCGACCGAGGGGGCGTCGGGCGGCCGCGGCATGGAACTCATCGGCGGGCACGCCGAGCTGACGGGCCTCTTCAAGGAGCATCCCGGTCTCGGTATCGCCTGGGCAGACGCAGTTCACCCTGATGCCGTCGGGTCCGTGATCGATCGCCATGGCCCGGGTGAGCTGTACGACCCCGCCCTTGGAGGCACAGTAGGCCGCCGCCCGGGCTCCCCCCACCAGCCCCCAGCCGGAAGCGATGTTGACGATCGCCCCTCCTCCCGCTTTGAGCAGTTCGGGGATCGCTCTGCGGCTCATGAAGAAGACCGAACTCAGATTCACCGCCATGGTGCGGTCCCAGTCTTCGGTGGAGAGTTCGGTCACCGACGCCCGGCGGATGATGCCCGCATTGTTGACCAGCAGGTCCAGCCCGCCGAAGGCCTCGACGGTTCCGCTCACTGCCCGATCGCAGTCCCCGTCACAGGACACGTCTCCGGCCAGGAAGAGGGACCGGCACCCCGCCCCCTGCAGCTCCGCGGCCGCCCCCTCTCCCCCTGTCCGGTCGCTATCGACGATCGCGACGGCTGCTCCTTCCGAGGAGAAGAGCCGGGCGATCGCCCGACCGATCCCGGACGCACCGCCTGTGATGAGCGCCCGTTTCCCTGTGATCTGTCCCATCAGGTCCTCCCTTCCCGCCGGTCCCGCCGGGGTCGAATCTCTCCGCCGAAGTCGACTCCTCCCGCCGATCCCGGTTCGCGGTCGAGCAGGCGATCGAGAACCCGCCGCCACTCCCGGGGCTCCGGAGTGGGTCTGCGATAGGCGATCGTGCCGTCGGTGGCGATGATGAAAACGCTCCCGCGCACACTGCCGTAGGAGCGGCGGACCGACTCGGGCAGATCGTCGGTGGCTATGATCTGCCGGACCGGCCTGGCTTCGGGATCGAGCGGAAGGCTCGGCCGCATCAGCTGGCTCAACAGCTCGCCCGGCACGATCCGGACCGGATCGTAGAGAAAGATAACGGTGACCCTGTCCTGCTGCCATTTCCGCAAACCGCGCTCGACGACGACCCGTCGCCGGTCGGCCATTCAATCGGGTGGCGCGAGGTAGAGGATAACCGGTCCTTCGGTGAGCAGCTCGGCCAGGGCGACCTCTCCGCCGCGCACATCGCGCACCGTGAAGTCCGGCGCCGCCGAACCGACCTTCGGGGCCAGCGCCTCGAAGATGCTCTCCATCTGGGCGCTCTGGGCACCGGCCACCGGGCCGGGAATGAGCCCGAAACCGAGAACCGCCGCTCCCACCGCTCCGAGGCCGAGCCGATGGTTCAGATGACGTACCGGATTCCGCATGGGTATGAGCATGACATATCAGCCGGCCGGGGTCACCTGCTTCCCGTCGCGATCCTGCCCCGGACCGCTGCCGTCACTCCAGGTACGCCTGGAGGTGTCCGATCCCCTGCTCCTCGAGCCGGCCGGCCTCCCGGATCTTTTCCGCCAGGCCCCGCAGCAGATCGGCGTCGGGATCGAACTCGGCCGGGAACGTCTCCCACAACGGTCGCAGCGACGCCGCGACATGACCGTAGACCTCCGCCGCCCCACCCAGGTGCTCATCTGATCCGGCGATCGCACCCAGCCAGTCGCGGGCGTAGCAGCGGGCCCCGCCGTTGATCCGGGCGTAGTACCCGGCGCACTCGGGGACCTGCGGGGCGAGGGTCTCGTTCCTGCCCGCCTCGGCCAGCAGCGCCCACTTGTCGAACAGCCCGGCCCAGAGGGCGTAGGCCGGCAATCCGTTCTGGTACTGCGGCCGGTCGATCCATTCTCCGCCGGCGGCGTGGACCACCGCGGCCCCGAGCGCGTTGCGCCGGATCGTGTCCGGATCGCGGTCGTTGGACCCGCCCGGGATGACGACCGAGAGGATGTCGATCCCGTTACGGCCGAGGCGGGTGAAGGGGAGGCTGCCGTGCTCACTCCGGCAGGTGAGGGTCCGGTAGGCGCCCGCGCCCTCATCGAGGTCGAGGATGAGCCCCCATTCGGCCTCGGCCACATCCCACACCACGGCCGGCACGCCCCGCGCGATCGCTTCGAGGATCGCCGCATGGGCTTCAGCCCGCCGCTCTTCCTCCAGCTCATCCTCATCCCAGAAGCGGCCGATATGCCGGCCGTGCAGACCCGCCTGGGCCACCGCTTCGGGCAGCAGGTCGGCGAACGAGAACATGCTCATCGCGCTGGGGCAGAAGACCTCGTTCACGAAGATCCGGAAGGCGAAGGCGCTGGCGCCCATCAGTTCGACCGGATCGACGTCTCCCCGCATGAGCCGCAGAGTCGTGGCCAGCGCGGCCGGATACGAGTGAGCCAGTCCGGGCTCGCCCTTCGCCTCGGCGGCCGTATCGCGATACCACGTCACGGTGTCATTGCGCATATCTCAGCCTGCCCTCCCGGTCCGGGATCCCTCTCTCCGGGGAAGCGCCCGGTCCATCGGGAGAACGCGCGGCCGGTGCAGCCCTCACCGACCGCGCGTTCCCTTTCGGCTGTCTGTGCTTCCCCGACCTCTCTATTTCTCCCACGCCTGGATGCCGTTGATCATCCAGTCGGGTGCCGGGGCGCCTTTGAGGTAGTGATCGAAGAACTCCTGCATCATCACGGTGTA
>CAYSYY010000280.1:0-5267 GCA_964435265.1 uncultured Gemmatimonadota bacterium | reverse complement strand
CCGAAGCCGGTGACCCCGATGCGCACCCCCCCCATGAGGCTGGCGAACACCGAGAGCTGGTCCTTGACCAGATACGGCAGGCCCTGCCGCTCGACCACTTCGGGGAACTGGATGGTGATCCCCGCCGACTCGGACCCGATCCGGGTGATGAACTTCTCGATCTGCCCGGCCTCGTAGAGCGGCCGCAGTTTCGACTCGAACTGCTCCACCAGATCGGTCATGACCTCCAGATCGGAACCCGTCGGCGCGCTGATGCTCACGTTGAGCGTCTCACGCTGGGATCCGGCCCGGTACGACCAGATGCGCCCCTTGGTGACGTATTTGTCGAACTGGTGGTAGGAAAAATAGCCCACGAGCAGAACGGCCACGATCATCCAGATACGGTACCTGAGCATCCAGCGCAGGACCCGCTGATATAGGTTGTCGCCGATCTTCAGGGTGTGCTCGACCGCGGCCAGCCCGCCACCGGCGGCGACAGCCGCGATCTCTTCGCGTTCGAGCTCGCCCAGGGCCCAGGGATCCTCGGTCTTCCTCCAGCCGCCTTCGGCGTCACTCTTATCCAGGCGATCTTTGCCGCGACGGACCGGCCCCATGACCTTGGCGGCGAGACTCGGGATGAGGGTGAATGAGACCAGCAGCGAGCAGGCCAGACTCACCACCACCGCCATGGCGAAGGGCACGTAGAGAACCCGCAGTTCACCCTGAAGGTAGAGGAAGGGCAGGAAGACCACGATCGTGGTGGTGGTCCCGGCCAGGATCGGCAGCATCATCCGGGCCGTCCCCACACTGGCCGCGGCCAGCCGGCCGCTCCCCCGCTCGCGATGGCGGTGGATGTTGTCCAGGACCACGATCGAGTTGTCCACCATCATCCCCATCCCCATGGCCAGTCCGGCCAGGGTCATCATGTTCAGCGAAGCCCCGGCGAAGTAGAAGATGCTGATCGTGAGCAGCACGCTGGTGGCTATCGAGGAGAGGATGATGAGGGGATTGGCGATGCCGCGCAGGAACATGAGCAGCACGGCGAAGATGAGGAAGACGATGATGATCGAACGGAAGCGCAGATTGCCCAGCTCGTTGCGGATCGTTTCGCTCTGATCCTGCTCGAGGATGAGCCGGCTCCCTTCGGGCAGGTCCTCCTCCAGTTCGGCGATCCGGGCCTTGGTTCGTTCGGCCACTTCGATGATGTTCGAACCCGAGACGGCGTTGATCGTCACCATGACCCGGGCGTTGCCGTTGAGGCGCTGAAATGACTGCGGTTCGGCGTAGCCGTCCACGATCCGGGCGATCTCGCCCAGCTTGATCCAGCGGTCGCCCAGCTTGGCGACGATCACCTCACGGAGCGTCGCCAGGTCGTCGAAGTCGTCGCGAACCACCAGGTTGTACTGCTTGTCCTCCTGGTAGACCGTTCCGACGGTCTCGACGATATTCTGGATCTGACTGATCTGGGAGCTGACCGCCTGGCGGTTGAGCCCCAGCGATTCCACCTTGTTCTCGTCGAGGATCACCTTGAGCTGGCGCCGCTCTCCCCCCTGAACCAGCACGTCCGCAATGCCGTCCACCACACTCAGCGGCGGCCGCAGCAGCTCTTCGGCGAAGCTCTGCAGTTCGTTCACGGTGTACTGCCCGAAATAGGTGTAGCGGAGCAGGAACTCGGTCTGGCGCTGAATATCTGACGGGACGTACTGTCTGACACTCACCGAGACGCGGGGGGGCAGGTTCTCCCGCAGGCGGGCGATCTTCTCGTTCAGCTCCAGCCGGGTGAAATCCATGTCGGTATCGGGGGCGAACTCCAGATTCACCGTACAGACGCCCCGCTGAGAGGTGCTCGATACCTCCTCGATACCCCGCAGGGTGCTTGCTTCCGCCTCCAGCGGAGCGGTGACGAACGCCTCGACCGCTTCGGTGCTCGCATCCGCCCATGATCCGGTGATGGTCATGCGTGGGATATTGAGCTGAGGATAGGTCTCCAGGGGGATCTGGAGGAGACTGGCCACCCCTACCGCCAGCAGAGCGGTGAAGATCATCGAGGTGGTGACCGGCCGCTTGAGGCAGGTATCGGTCAGCGGTGAGCCTTTCACAGCCGCACCTCCTGATGGGTTCCGGCGGCATATGGATCGAAGGAGGTAGAGCGGTCGCCCAGCCGGTTCCCGCGCAGCTGCTCCATCAGCGAGTAGACCACCGGGATGATGATCAGGGTGAGCGCGGTGGCCGAAAACTCCCCGCCGATCACCGCGATCGCCAGCGGCCGGCGCAGCTCGGCCCCCGTTCCCAGGCCCACCGCCATGGGCGTCAGTCCCATGATGGTGGTGACGGTGGTCATGATGATCGGGCGCAGGCGGTAATGCCCCGCCTCGACGATGGCCCGGCGCAGAGGCACTCCGGTGGCCTTGATCTGGTTGATGAAATCGACCTTGATGATGGCGTCGTTGACTACGATCCCGGTCAGCACCACCATGCCCACCAGGCTCATGATGTTGATCCCCATCCCGAATACCTCGAGCCCGAGCACCACCCCCACCGCCGCCAGCGGCACCGTGCACATGATGGTGAAGGGGTGCACCGTGCTCTCGAACTGGGCGGCCAGGATCATGTACACGAGCAGGATGGCCAGCCCCAGGGCGAAGAAGAGGCTGCGGAAGGAACGCCGCATCTCCTCGTTCACCCCCCCCACCACGATCTCGTATCCATCGGGGACGTCACGCCTGATCATGAGGTGTTCAACCTCCTGGATGGCGTCGTCGAGGCGGCGCCCCTCGACGCTGGCGTAGACCGTGATCTGTCGGTTCTGGGCTTCGCGCCGGACCTCGTTGGGGCCGGTGGTGTAGTGCCAGTCCACCAGTTCCCGCAGCGGCACCCGGAAGACCTCGCGTCCGGCGGCTGCGACCGGCACCCCCAGGTCGAGGATCTCCTGCAGGGTTTTCTCCCGGGCCTCGCCCTCACGCACCAGGATATCGACCTTGCGGTCGAAGTCCTGGAATTCGGTGGCCACCTCGCCCTTGATCGTCGAAGCGACCAGATTCACGACGTAGCTGACCGACAGACCGTACTGCTCGATCACACGGTGCCGGACGCTCAGGCGGATCTCCGGCTTGCCGACGGCGAAGTCGACGTGCACGTCGCGCAGGCCCCGGACGTTCAGGAGCTGGGCTTCGATCCCGGTGGCGATCGTCTGCAGGGTGTCGAGCCGCAGGCCGCGCACCTTCACGGCCAGGTCGGACTGGCTGGTGCCGAGGATCTCGCTGAAGGTGGTTTCGCCTGACTTGAAGGTGAGTTCGGCCCCCAGCACCTCGCGACCCCGTTCCCGCATCTCCTCGATCACCTCATCGGTGGAGCGGTGGCGGTGCCGGTGCAGGCGGACCCGCAGGCTGGCGGTGTTGATATCCGATTCCTGGCTTCCCAGAGCGCTTTCGCTGCGCACCAGCCCGGCGTTGAGGAAGACGTGCTCGACCTCGGGCATCTCCAGCAACCAGCTCTCGAGCTGCCCGGCCGCCGTCTCGGTGGCACTCAGGCTGGTGCCGGCGGGCATGATGACATCGATTGAGAACTCGCCCTGGTCCACCTCGGGGATGAGCCGCTTGTCCAGTCCGAAGCCGACCCAGATCGCCACGATAACGGCCGCCGACACGATCGCCATGACCCGGCCGCGGTGATCGAGCGACCACTCCAGAGCCTCGTGGTAGAAACGGGTGAAGCGTGCGAAGCCGGCGTCGAAACCCCTGAAGAGCGGTGCCATCACTTCCCCCAGGAACCGCACGACCGCGCGCAGTGCAACCACCAGGACCCGCCCGATCGCCCGCAGCAGCCAGAGGACAGCCCGGAGGATCGGCCGCAGAACGAACCGCCAGAGGGGGCGCAGGATCCCGCGCCAGATCAGGCCGTGGAACGGCCAGGAGATAACGAGCAGGATCTTGACGATGAGGCTCCGTTCCCGCTCGATCGGTTCGACGGGCATCGTGGCGCCGGAGGCTGCCATGGCCGCCGCTTCGGCCGACCGGGCCTCTTCGCGCTGCCGCTCCCCGTTCTTCTTGGCTTCGATGAAGGAATCGAGGTGCAGGAACCGGCTGGCCAGCATCGGCAGCATGGTCAGCGAAACGACCAGCGAACAGAGCAGGCTGAAGGCCACGGTCAGGGCCTGGTCCCGGAAGAGCTGGCCGGCCACTCCCTCGACGAAGACGATCGGCAGGAACACGCTGACGGTCGTGAAGGTCGAGGCGGTTACCGCCATGGCCACCTCGCGGGCGCCCTTGCCGGCCGCTTCGAAGCGGTCTTCGCCCAGCTCGCGATGTCGGAAGATGTTCTCCAGCACCACGATCGAGTTGTCCACCAGCAGGCCCACCCCGAGGGCCAGCCCGCCGAGGCTCATCATGTTCAGGGTGATCCCCGAGAAGTAGAGGAGCGCGAAAGTGGCGATGATCGAGATCGGTATGGCCAGTCCGATATTCACCGGATTGCGGATGTCGTGCAGGAAGAAGAAGAGGATGAGGAAGGCGAAGATGCCTCCTACGATGATCGACCAGATGACATTGGAGATCGAGTCGTTTACGAACATCGCCTGATCAAACGCCACGGCGATGTTCATCCCCGGGTACTCATCCTCCAGCTCGGCCAGAACCTCGTAGACCCGCCCGGAGACCTGGCTGGTGTTGGCGCCGGCTTCTTTCTGCACCAGGATGCCGATACTGGGGGCGCCGTTGAAGTGGGTGACGTTGTCGGCCTCCTCGAAGTCGTCCGTGACCTCGGCGACGTCGTCCACCGTCACCAGGCGGTCGCCGCGCCGGGCCACGACCACCTGCCGGATGTCGTCGATGGAGCGGAAATCGCCCACCGGCCGCAGGTACCACTGGAAGCGGCCGCGGTTGATGTTCCCCCCCGAGGAGACCGCGTTGGCGGTGCTCAAAGCGCTCTGGATGTCGCGCAGGGTGATGCCGAGCGATTCGATGAGTTCCCGGTTGGCCTCCACCCTGATCTGGCGGTCGCTGCCCCCCGTGACCGCGGCCAGGGCGACGCCGTCGATCTGCTCCAGCCGGCGCTTCACCACGTTCTCCGCCAGCCCCTTGATCTCGGCCATCCCCCCCCGCCCCGAAACGGCCAGGCTCATGATCGGTTCGGCGTTGGGATCGGCCTTGAGGATGGTCGGGCGTCCCGCCTGGTCGGGAAGCGAGGTACGCAGGATGTCCAGCTTCTCGCGGACGTTGAGCATGGCGTACTCCATGTCAGCGTCCCAGTTGAACTCCAGGGTGACCAGGCTGACTCCCTCCCGGCTGACG
>CAYSYY010000279.1:0-5287 GCA_964435265.1 uncultured Gemmatimonadota bacterium | reverse complement strand
ACGAAAAAAACGCAATTGTCAAGGGGTAATCGACATATCCCGAAAAATAACTGGCATGAATATTGCATAGAGCTATTTAAGGTAAACACTACACCAGATCAACCACACACAACCGACTTTTGTTAATATAATAAGGATGAAACCAATGGCTTGCACTCACCACAAATCTAAAACGTCCTCAACTAAATGCAATCATTACAAATTAACACCAAATCCACTCTTGTAACAACAAAACAAATGAAATATCAACATAATACACACTAATCACAATACAATAAACACTACACAACAATACTAACACTACACCACACAACACTAAAAACACCACCCGTAAGCAACCCTGCGTCGTATTGTGCGTTTTCGCACACCTGCGGGCTCTTGTGCATGTGGTCAGCGAGTTATGTAGGATTGCGTAGTTTACATAAAATACTATATGTAAACCACAAAGTCCTTAAATATAAAGAAGTATATGGAATATCGTTATATAACAATGTCAATACGCTATGTGTAGTGTAGTAATGCAATGGCGCATGGCGTTGTGGAGGTGCGCATGGGTTGCGGTGTTGGGGGTTGGGGGGATGTCTTAGGCTACCCCCATAAGCGCGTTAAAGAGTCCCTGTGGGTATGTTCGTGGTATAAAAACAGGGGGAATTGTATTTGTGGTGTGGTAAAAGTGTTTTAGGAAACCTATAAATTGGCATATTGGCATTAAGTGGTGTGATTTAGTGGGGTTTGAGGGGTGTCATTTTGGTGGTTTTTCTAAAGTCTTGAAATATGGTGAATCGGGTGTTTTTATTCCCACATATATGAATGGTGATTAGAGAAACCATAAGCGATATGTGCCCTAACACAATAATCTGCTCCATACGGGGTAAGGGGGGACTTTTCGCTTTATTTGAGGGGTTGGTCAGAGTGTCATGTACTAAAAAACAAAAGGAGGTACAAAATGACAGTCATAGAATGCATTTGTGCAAAATGCGGTAAGCCATTCATTTGGGTGGTGATTGCTGATACAAGCAAAAGTTGGATGAGATATGTGGAATGTCCGCACTGTAAGAGTAATGAGGTTGGTTTATGGCATTATGAAGTTAGATTTCCGAAAGGTATGAGTGGAGGGAAATAATGGATAAAAACTATATCCCGTCTGCACGATTTCATTTAACGATAGAAAAAGGTGATAAAAAATATACGTTGTCTAATAGTTTGTCGGTAACTGCTGACAAGTGGGAGTTTTTTCTTATAAACAAGGGTTATGAGGGTATGTCAATGTCAGGTGAGCAACTCTTTGATTTATTGGATAAATTCTGGAAAGAGGAATTTTGATGGTGAAGCAGGGTGAATAAGTCTCATGTGCCTATGGTACAAGGAGCTCTTGAACCGTTGGAATTAAGATACGGTTTTTGTAATTACGATGGCGGGCTATACGCAGGGACGCTTGCGGTAATGCCCGCCTGCGCAAAGGGATAATGGATAGTTTAGACTGGTTGGATGAATTGGGTGTTATTGATATTGATGATATGGATTTACTGGAGGAATTATTTTATTATACGGAGTTTTTAATTGCATAGTGTGGCGGTAGCCCAAACGAGAGAGGCACTGGATTATGACCCCAGTAGTTGGCAGTGCAAGTCTGCTCCGTCACCCCAGATAAGGAGGTAATTAAAATGTCTTATAAGCAAAGTCAAAAAAGAGACGGCACTGGACCGCGCAAGGGTTCATACCAACAAAGGAAGTACGGTAATGGTCGTCGTCAGCGTGCAGGACAGAAGTGTCCGAAAAAGTTAAGTAAATAGGAGGATATATGTCAAAGGATGAAAAAGAAGCGTTGGATGAAATTATGAAGGCAATTGAGAAACAGAATGACCCACCGCCCGCGAAACGTAAAATGACGGTAAAGGAATTTAGGCAAATAAGGAAAAAAACGAAAAAGAGTAAATAATGACTAAAGTTCAGGGTACTGGTGGTAAAACAAAGAACGATTTGATAGGTATATCGTTTTATGAAAAAGAACCCATGAAACCATCGGATATGTGTAATCCCGTTGACAAGGATGATGACAATGAACTTGAATGGCGTGACCGATGTGAGCGTGCTGACCGCAAAGCCGATGCCGAAATATTTTACCACATGAAGTCAAACAGCGTTAAGGCTTACGGGTTTGGTCAAAATTTTGCGTCCCAGAAATATGCGGATGCGTGGAGAATACTATGGGAAAAGAAAGAGAAAGAATCTTTAAAAAAATAGAGGAAATGATACCATACTTCAAGAAAATGTTGAATTACTCAATGACCAGCACGGATGGTGCTGGCTACGGTGAGGGTACACCACAATACGAGTTATGGAAACTTATCGGACAATATGAAGAACTGAATGGGAATCCACAGTAAACCCAATACCAAAGATTTTGACCTTAATTACTCACGTATTTTCGGGAAAAATAAAATACAGCCAGGAAAGTATGTTTATGACGAGAGGTTAAACCAGATTATTAAGATAAAGAAAGACCGCCATTATAAACGATTTAAGGACAAGGAGGAAAAGAATAGAAACAGCTACAGCGACACAAAATAAAAAACACGTACTGAGTGCCGATTTTTATGAACAACTGAAGAATACAAACATCGGTACCAATTATATTGATGTATTGCGTGATGAGTGTCGCAACGATTTCTTTTTCTTTATCGAACAGGTCTTGGTGCCCGTTGCGGGCGAACCTGGCAAGAATAAATTTGAATTGAGTAACGCAAAACATTTTCAGGCAATGCACGCATTGCGTAACGCGGATATAAATGCATGGAATCGTCTTGGCTTATATAGGTTTGGTGAGATGCGTTTATCGAAAAACAAACGACATAATAAACGTGTACACCTTATTCCCCGTATTCACGGTAAAACCACGACGGGCACGACTGCATGGTTGATGTGGCGGTTATACAAAGACCCCAATCTGCGTATTTTACTGATGTCCCAAACGGGTGATTTGGCGCGTTCTATGTTGCGTGAAATAAAAACATACTACGAACGAATCCGTGACAGTAAGAACGACCCCTATAACTGCACACCATTTCTTGTGCTCGGCGACTGTATCGGTAAACTATGGAACGAGGATGAAATCATAATCAAGACCCGCAAGACACCAGATAAAACACCAAGTATTATGATTGCTGGTATTGATAAAGGCATTGCGAGTCAGCATTTTGATATTATTAAAGGCGATGACATTATCGGCGACAAGAACACTAAAACACCAGGTCAGATTGAAAACACCAAACGTGCAATATACGCACTTTCCGAACTCGGTGATTATTTCGGTGATATGCATACCGAGTACGATTTCAATGGCACGATATGGCATTATAACGACTGGTATGCAGCAGATGTGTGCCGTAAACTTGAGGACTTTTATGACGTGCTGATTATGCGGTGCTGGGATAAGAAAACCCACGAACCGCTATTTCCTGAAAAATATACAAAAGAATCACTGGAAACGATAAAAGCTGAAAAGCTACAGGGTGATAACCCACTGGAATGGAATTGTCAGTGGCTTAACGAACCGTCGGACGATGAGACCGCGATATTTCCAGCTTCTATGATACAATACTACACCGATGCACCGAAACATCTTACCATTGGGATATTCGTTGACCCCGCGATGTCTCAAGAGAAATGGTCATGCTGGACAGCGATTGTACCTATTGGTATCGACAGTCATGGCAGACGATACGTGTTGCCATATTTACGCATTAAAGAAAAAGACCCCGACCAGATAATTAAAGCGATACATAAAATGGCAGTACAGTATTACAAGCCTGATGGACAGGAGGGTTTGGCGTATGTTGGTGTCGAGGAAGGTAAGGAATACAATGCAATGGAGAACAAACTCCGTGCTTATAAATGGCTTCCGCTGGGTAAACTTAAAATCAAAGGACGCAGTAAAGACGGCAGAATATTTGAACTCCAGCCGCTATTTGCAAATAAACAGCTTTTTATTCATAGTTCGATGGGTGAATTAAAAGAATCGTTGCTGACGTTTCCCCGTATGGCTGAACGTGATGTACTTGATGCCGTTGCGTATCACATGGACATCTGGCCACAATGGGATAAAGAACCGCGTGAGCATAAAGATGGATTTACCGATTTAAATACACGCTTTTGGCGTGAAGCCCGTAAGGGTGACAATCTTAGGAGGTAATATATGTTCAAGAAACACAAATGGCGTTTAATATTTCAACTCTGGACGCCAGGATACATAATGCCAGAGCTGATATGTGAATCGTTCCCACGAGATGATAACGCCACTAAAGACCAGGGTGAACTCGAAATGTTAATATATGCAGGTGAACAAAGGGTCTTTCAAAACGGTCCAGGTTCCTATATTTTATATTACGGTGAGGAACCGCAGTTGCGGAATATGGATATATATGAGCGGATAGATGAGCTTCAGAAAAAAGTAGCTAAAGAACCAAAGGAGGAAGCCGATGCGGTTAAAGAAAAAGAACCAGTTGAAGTCGGAGACTAGTGAGAAACCCCAGACGGGTTGGTTTTGTGGTACCCGTGAGACATTCGATGAAATTATTGCATTCTATAATGAAATAGAAAATAACGGTCTTGTGGTTAGTTACCCATACGAAAGACTGAATACCCATGATGGCGTGTGGAA
Organism: uncultured Gemmatimonadota bacterium; assembly: GCA_964435265.1. GTDB lineage: Bacteria > Blakebacterota > Blakebacteria > Blakebacterales > Blakebacteraceae > CAYSYY01. Next base: position 627 of record CAYSYY010000279.1, on the reverse strand, counting down.
GTTTCGTTGTAAGGTGAGCAAGGCATAGGAGGTTTTGTGATATATGTATCAATCATATCTGGTTTGTCGTTGATACTGGTTGGGTTTATTGTTTATCTGAACTACAGGTTCAAGGAAAAGCATTTTGATTTACTGGCTGATGAAAATAAGAAACTCATGGAGTTTATAAACACGATGGTTAATAAGGGTATGTCATCGGACTGGTTTACTTATGTTAATGGTCAAAAACTTCTTGGTACAAATCAAATTACTTTGGATTACATTGATGACCAAATAAAGAAAAAGGCAGATGACAGTAAAGATGAGCCAGCCCAGTTGCATCCAGAAGGCGCGACACCATCGCAATTTAAAAGAAAAAATATGAAATAAATAAACAAGGAGGGCGAATATGGATAACGAAACAAATGTTTCTCCTAACGATGTAAGTGAAAACGAAAAGGAGTACATTAAAAGACAGCTCGAAATTGCACAAGGACGTACCCAATGGACACCAACACAATTTGGATTGGTGGCAGCATCTTCAAAATAAACCCTATAAGCTTTAGCCCTATCTTTCTGATCCTTCAAATGGCCTATGCCTGAAGAAGGAAGGCCAACATCCAGGGCACCAAAGTGCCATTCGCCAAC
>CAYSYY010000278.1:0-5289 GCA_964435265.1 uncultured Gemmatimonadota bacterium | reverse complement strand
CGGCGACCTCGGCCGAAACGACCATCCCCTGCTCGTCGATCACTATCCTGACCAGGACCCAGCCCTCGACACTGTCGGCCAGGGCCGCAGCCGGATACTCCAGTCTGGCCAGGTGGATCACCTCGGGGGGTGTCTCCCAGGCCAGGAAGATCGGAGATTCTTCCACGACACGGGATCGTGGCGGGGGTGGAGCCGGCGGTCGGGTCAGTGCCTGCGGCGGTCCGGCCGGCGGAGAAGGTGGCACAGCCGGTGGAGGTACGGCCGATATCGCGGGGAGTTCGATCATCGGCGGAGGCGCCACAACAGATCGCTCCCGCAGGGTGAACTCGACATTCTGGGCGATCATGACCCTGATCGGCTCGCCGTGCAGGGTGGCCGGGGCAAAGCGCCACTGGTTCACGGCCGCGACCGCGGCTGCATCGAAGATCACCGGCGGCTGGGAGAGGATGATGTCGGTATCGACCACGTCCCCGCCTTCATCGATGACGATCGTCATCAGGACCCGGCCTTCGACGCTGTCGGCCCGGGCATCGACCGGGTACTCCGGTCGGACCAGATGGAGCAGTACCGGGGCGGTCTCCCATGCCAGGTGGATACGATGCTGCCCCGGTACATCGGGCAGATGCAGCTGACGCATCTGCGCCGCCGGTGGCGGGGGCGTTCCGGGGGGCGTCGGCCGGCGCGGTTCGGCCGGCGGCGGTCGTCTGGTGAGGGTGAACTCAACCCGCTGGGCTATCTGGACTTTGATCGGTTCGCCGTGATAGGTGGCCGGGCGGTAGCTCCACTTCATTACCGCCGCGATCGCGGCCTCATCGAAGATCACCGGCGGCTCGGAGGTGACGACTTCGGCTGCGGTGACGGCGCCTTCCTCATCGATGATGAGCTTGAGCAGAACCCAGCCCTCGATGCTGTCGGCCCGGGCCTCGGCCGGATACTCCGGCATCTCGATGTGTTCGAGCACCGGTGCGCTCTCCCAGGCCGTGGTGGCGGTCCGTTCCCGGGCTGGAGGGGGCGGCGGGGGCGCGGGTTCGACCGCTTCCCCGGCGGGCCCGGCGGAAGCCCCGGGTTCGATCCGCTTGGCGCAGGCAACGACCAGAAGGAGCGAGAGCGCGAGGATCAGGGGAATCGGCGGGTGAATACGGCGCATGATATGACCTCCTCGGTGGGTAGCCGACGGGTCTGCTGCGATACCGGAAGCAGGCACAGCTGCGACACAGATATTCAATACCGGATGACGGATGGGAAGCCCGCCGCCCTGCTTTCTCTTCAAGGAAGACTCCCGTCCCGACAATACGTTTAGATGATGAAGCCTCCTGATGATGAAACCTCTTCCGACCTCTGTGCGTATCAGGAATACCTCTATGATAGAGGGGTGTGTGATAGAGGGTTGACGTCGGGTACAGGTGAACCTCCGGTCCCCAGGGCAGCCGCCGGGGAACACCGAAGTGGACACTGAAGGAACCAGGGAACCTGTGACGGGAAGGAAACGGGTACGATGAGCGGAGGCAGCGATCTCTTCACCGGCACTCTCGACATCCTGATCCTGAAAGCGATCGCCGGCGGTCCCCGCCACGGCTACGCCATCGGCAAGTGGATCCGGGATCAGAGCAGCGAGGTGCTGCAGATCGGTGAGGGCGTGCTCTACGTCGCCCTGCGCCGGCTGGCAAAGAAGGGCCTGACGACAGCGACCTGGGGGGAAACCGATACCGGACGCAGGGCCCGGTTCTATGCCCTGACTACGGCCGGCCGGCGGGTCCTGGCCGAGGAGCGCCTCCGCTGGGTCGAGTACTCCGACGCGGTCCGGACCCTCCTGGACAGCCCCGAGGCCTGATCGTTATGCCCCTGCCTCCCTTCATCAGACGGATCTTCCGGGTGACCGATTTCCGGCCCGATCCCCACCGCACCCTGAGTGAAGAAATCGGCTTCTATCTGGAAGAGCGTACTCGGGAATTAGAACAACAGGGTCACGACCCCGGCACCGCCCGCCGGATGGCCGTGCAGGCTTTCGGCGACCGCGAAGAGATCGAAGTGACCTGCGACCGGATCGAACGCACCGACCTCAGACAGCATCGGAGAACCCTCATGCTCGATTCCCTGCGCCGGGACGCCCGGTTCGCCCTGCGCTCGCTGCGCCGCCAACCGCTCTTCAGCGGCCTGATCATCCACATGCTGGCGCTCGGCATCGCCGGTAACACCGCCGTCTTCAGCATCATCAATACCCTCTTCCTGCGGCCATTGCCCTGGGACGAATCCGATCGGTTGATGAATCTGGACATGACCGCGCCGGCGTGGCACCTCGAACGGGTCGGCCTCGCCTCGGCCGACTACGCGGTCTGGCGTGAAGAGAGCCCGGCCTTTGAAGCCATGGGATTGTACACCGGCTTTTCCATGAGCCTGGTCGGAGAAGAAGGAGCTGAGCGGGTATCCGGCCTCACGGCCACGTGGGATCTGCTTGAAACCCTCCGCCTCGTGCCGGTCATCGGACGTACCTTCACCCCCGAGGACGGTATGGAAGGCGGTCCCCAGGTGGTGCTGCTCATCAATGCCTTCTGGCAGGAGCGCTGGGGCGGTGATCCGGCGGTCCTCGGGCGATCGCTGACCCTCAACGGCGAACCGTACGAGATCGTCGGCGTGCTTCCCGACGAGGCGGTCCTCGGTGATGAGGGCGATATCTTTCTGCCCCTCCAGGCCGATCCCGATGATCGGGGCCGATTCTATCTGAGCGGGATCGGACGGCTGGCCGATGGTGTGAGCCCCGAGCAGGCTGAAGCCGACCTGCGGCGGGTTCAGCAGGGGTTGGTGGAAGCCGGCCTGGCGTCGGAGGAAGCGATGCCGATCGTGACCGATCTGCGCGAAACTGCCCTGGGGGACATGCGCACGGCACTGTTCTCGGTATGGGGCGCGATCACCATGCTGCTCCTGATCGCCTGCGCCAACGTGGCCAGTCTCACCCTCACCCGTACCGTGACGCGCCGTCGCGAACTCGGTGTCCGCGCCGCTCTCGGTGCGGGCCAGGGGACGCTCGCCCGCCAGATCCTCACCGAGAACCTTGTCCTGGCTCTGGCCGGAGGGGTTCTGGGTTTCCTGCTTGGCTCGGCCGGCATCACCCTGATCGCAGGTCTGATCCCCGTCGATCTGCCCCCCTGGATGAGGTTCGAGGCAGATGTCGGCGTCCAGGTATTCACCCTCGGGGTGTGCGCCGTCGTCGCCGTGCTGGTCAGTGTCTTTCCGATCGTGCGCATCAGCGGTCGGAACCGGATCGACTTCCTGCGTGAAAGCACTTCCCGGACCGGTACCGGGCGCGGCACCCGACGACTCCTGCAGGGGCTCGTAACGATCGAGGTGGCCCTGGCTCTCGGCCTGCTCGCCACCGCCGCCCTGCTGGGACAGACCTTACACAACCTGAAGAGAGTAGATCCGGGTTTCGATCCAGCCGGGGTTCTCGCTTTCAGAATCGATCTGCCCGAGATGGAGTATCCCGGGCGGGAAGACCGCACCGCTTTTCTTGCCACCCTGACCGAACACCTGGAAGCCCTGCCCGGGGTGCAGGCGGCCGCCGCCGCCTCCTCCCTGCCCATGCGTGGCCACTCGGGGTACTTCTTCCAGGTCGAGGGGGCTGAACCGCTCTCAGAGGGTCAATCCTATCCGGTCACCCTGCTTCGTTTCGTTTCCCCGCACTATGCTGAGGCGGCCGGGATCCATTTGCTCGCGGGGCGGTGGCTTCAGCCGGGCGACCGGCTGCAGGTCGTCGCGAACGAGACCTTCGCCCGCTACTACTGGGGCGATGAGAATCCGATCGGGAAACGCTGTGCGATGACGCACGCGCCGGACACCCTTTTCGAAGTCGTCGGGCTCACCCGTGACGTGAAACACTATGGGCTCGACAGGGACATGCGACCCGGGCTCTACACCACGATCGACCTGCATTCGGGAACCGGCGTCAACGTCATCGTCCGCACAGGCGGGGAACCCGCTGCGCTGGTCCCCGCGATACGGGACGTGGTCGCCGACCTGGATCCGAACATGCCGGTCTTCGCCGTCTCGACAATGGCGGAGATCGTGGCGGAATCACTCAGTATGCGGCGGGCGACCTCACTGCTGCTCGGCGTCTTCGCCGCCGTCTCGCTGCTGCTGGCGCTGGGGGGAGTCTACGGGGTGATCAGTTACGCCGTGAGCACCCGCCGGCGGGAGATCGGGATCCGGATCGCCCTCGGGGCGGGACGGGATACCGTCGTCAGGATGGTGCTCGGGCAGGGCCTGGGGATGGTCGGCCTCGGACTCGGCGCCGGGATGGTCCTCACCCTGCTCCTATCGAGGATTCTCACGAGTCTGATGTTCGGGATCTCGGCGAACGATATCGGCACCCTGATCGTGATGACGGTTGTCTTCCTGGCGGTCGCCCTGGTGGCCAACCTGGTGCCGGCCCTGCGTGCTTCGAGGACCGATCCGGTGGCCACTCTGCGGATCGAGTGATCCCGTCCCGGCGGGACTGCCGGATTAGGATCACCTGGTGACGCGTACGGTTTGATTCTCTCCCGGAGACGTCGTTGATCTTGTCTCCGGGGTGCGAGGTCTGTTCTTTCTCCATATGACAACCAGGCCCCCCGACCAAGAACCTGAATCGCTCTATTTTAAACTCCAGGCCTCCTGGGGTCTGACCAAACATATGGGGGGGCTGGGTGCCACCCGGGAACTGATCGAGGCCTGCCGTATCGATGAGAATTCCCGTGTTCTGGACATCGGCAGCGGCGTTGGCATGACCGCCTGTCTTCTGGCTGTCGAATACGGCTGCGACGTGGTGGGGATTGATCTCTCCGAGAAAATGCTTCAGAGAGCGCACGAGAGAGCCCGCAGAAAGAAGGTCGAACGCAAGATTCAATTCGAGATCGGAGACGCCCGGGATCTCCCCTTTGAGGACGGAGAATTCGATGCCGTCCTGTGCGAGTCCGTGGTTGCCTTCCCCGAGGACAAACAGAAGGTTGTGGATGAATTCGCCCGGGTGACCAGGCCGGGTGGATGGGTGGGGATGAATGAAGTGACCTGGCTCGAGACGCCTCCTCCGGAACTGGCCGGATACCTGCGCCGCGCTCTGGGCCGGGCGGAATTCCTGGACCCGGCGGGCTGGCAGCTGCTGCTCCAGGCCGCCGGACTCGCCGACGTGACCGCACGGATCTACCGGACCAGCGCCGTGCGCCAGTGGGTGAGCGAACTGCAGCAGATGAATCCCGGCGATTACCTGAAGGCCTGGGGGAGGTTCTTCCCGCTCTTCTTCACGCGTCCCGAGGTCCG
>CAYSYY010000277.1:0-5300 GCA_964435265.1 uncultured Gemmatimonadota bacterium | reverse complement strand
AGGTGATGGACCGGGTGCTGTCGACGGTGCCGACGGAGGCCCGATGATGGATGCGCTGCGGGAGTTCCTGGCCCGGGTGATCGCAGTCCTCCGCCGACGCGAGCGGGAAGAGGATTTCGAAGCCGAACTCGCCGCTCACCTGGACCTGGAAATCGAGGACAACCTGCGCCGCGGGATGTCGGAGGAGGAAGCACGGCGCCGTGCCCTGATCAGCCTCGGCGGAGTGGACCAGACCAGGGAGCTGCAGCGGGAGTATCGCGGATTGCCTTTGGTGGAGACGATCTGGCAGGACCTGCGCAATTTCTCCCGGGTGCTGCGGCGGGACGCCGGACTGGCCGTCTTCGCCGTCAGTATCGTCGGACTCGGGGTGGGGGCCAGCTGCACGGTCTTCAACGTGGTCAACGCGCTTCTGCTACGCCCCCTGCCCTTTGAAGATCCCGCCCGCCTGGTCTGGATCGCCAACGGCACGAGCACGAACCTCTCCAATCAGACCGTGCAGGTGGTTAACCTGCAGGAACTGCAGGCACAGAGCCGGACGCTGATCGACGTGGCCGGGTACTCGCCCTTCTACGGTCCGGGTGATATCCACTTCACCGGCTCCGGTGAACCGGAACGGGTGACCGCCGTCCCGATCACCGGTAACTTCTTCCCGCTGCTCGGCGTTCAGCCCCAGCTTGGGCGGTTGTTCACGTCAGACGAGGTCACCGGGTCCGCCTGGGAAGAACCACAAGCTGCGCTCCTGAGCTATCGTTTCTGGCAACGTCGTCTGACCTCGGATCCTGATATCGTCGGCCGCCCGATCCTCCTCGATGATGTACCGGTAACGGTGGTGGGCGTGCTGCCGCAGTCTTTCGATTTTACCGGGATGTTCGCACCGGGGAGCAGGGTTGATCTGTTCGTGCCCATTCCCTTGAGTCCGGAGATCAACCGTCAGGGGAACATGCTGGCTCTGATCGGACGCCTGGCGCCGGGGGTGAGCTTCGAGGCCGCCCAGACCGAGGCGACCGCGATCGGCGAGCGCATCGAACCATCAAGTGAGTGGGGTAACTGGCGAAACGACTTTGATCCGCGCCTCACCCCGCTCCGCGAGCGGGTGAGCGGCACCCTCCGTCCGGCTGTGATCACCCTGGCCGTCGCGGTCGCGTTCGTGATGCTGCTGGTATGTGTGAATCTCTCGCACCTGCTTCTGGCACGCGCCTCCGCACGTGAGAAGGAAATGGCCATTCGGGTCGCACTGGGGGCGGGCCGCGGACGCCTGATCCGGCAGATGCTGACCGAGAGTCTGGCGCTGTCCGGGTGCGGAGCGCTGTTCGGACTGCTGCTGGCGGCCGGCGGGACGCTGCTGCTGGTCCGGATCGAGGCAGCAGCCATCCCCCTGCTTCAGCACGTCCGGATTGACGAGGGCACGTTGGTCTTTGCTCTGACGGCCGCGCTCCTCACCGGTCTGGGATTCGGTCTGGTGTCGGCGCTGCGGGTATCGGCGTCGGGGCCGCACGGGGCCCTGAAGGCAGGCGGGCGTGGCTCGATCGGCGGTCGCAGCCGCGGCTGGGCGCGCGGCTCGCTCATCGTCACCGAGATCGTTCTGGCCTGCCTCCTGCTCACCGGAACGGGCCTGCTGCTGCGGAGTCTGGTACGCGTTCTCGAAGTGGACCTGGGCTTTGAAGCGGACCATGTCATGGCCCTGCGGGTGGATCCGGAGGGGGGTGAAGGGGGAGAAGCGGAAAAAGTATACCTCGACGAAATCCTCCGCACCGTGCGCGCCGTTCCCGGCGTCGAGGCGGCGGGACTGACCGATTCACTGCCGCTCGGTCAGAACTACGGCTGGCGGGATTGGGGAGTGGCGGCGAGCGGGCTGGACAACGAGCCGGATCAGCGCGTGCCGGCCCACCCGCGCGTCATCAGTGAGGGATATCTGGCGGCCCTGGGTATCCCGCTCGTAGCCGGCCGGGAGTTCACGCCGGTTGAAATCGCGTCCGGCGAGCGGGTCGTCATGGTCAACGAAACCATGGCGCGCACTCTCTGGCCGGACCGGAATCCAATCGGGCAACTCGTGACTTTTTTGGATTGGGAGTGGCGGGTGGTCGGGATGGTACACGATGTAAGGTACTTCGGACCCGAGCAGGAAGCCGGCAACGAGTTCTACATGTCCTTACGAGTGGAACGCGGCGGCTTCGGTTCGATCGATCTGGTGATCAGGAGTGGGCAACCGCTGGAAGTACTCGCGCCCCGGGTGCGGGTTGCCCTACAGCGCGTTGATCCCGATCTGCCGGCTGCCGAATTCCGGACCGTGGAGGGGCTGGTGGACCGGGCGATGTTCGCCCGGCGCTCGGTTGTGTGGCTGCTCAGCGTCTTTGCCGTGTTCGCTCTGATCCTGGCCGCCCTCGGCATCTACGGTGTCATATCCTATTCAATGAGCCGGCGCAGGCGGGAGATCGGCATTCGCATGGCCCTCGGGGAATCCGCCCGGGGCGTGCAGGCGCGCGTCCTGATGCAGACCGTCAGGCTCGCCTGTGCAGGCATCATCCTGGGAGCCGCCGCTTCGTGGCTCGCCGCCCGCACACTCCAGGGGCTGCTTTTCGAAGTGACGGTATCGGATCCGGCGACCTATGCAGCGGTGCTCCTGCTGCTCGCTGTGACCGCGATACTGGCCGGCTATCTTCCCGCCCGGCGGGCCTCGCAGGTCGACCCGCTGGAAGCCCTCCGGGTGGAGTAGGCCCGGGCCGGATCCTGCGACATCGCTCAGGCAGCGGCCGGGAGCCTGCGGCAGACGGAATGACATATATTCTGCCTGCTGGCGGGGGTGATTTCAGGGGTGAACCGGTTTGATCCCGTCCTCTACGGTCCTGTATTTGTCTGCATGGGGATGGTCACCCTGGCGGCGGGTATCTTCCCCGCCCGCCGGGCGATGAGCTTTGATCCCATGGAGAATATCCGGGCAGACTGAGGAACATCTCCGAGTCGATCACCCCGGACCTGGTGGTGAGATATGTACTATGAAGGCCGGCTCTGGCGTCCGCCCTCCGAGGCCCGGTCGCTGATCATTCAGGCCACCATCGGGTGCTCGCACAACCTCTGTACCTTCTGCGGCATGTACCGGGACAAGGATTTTCGTGTTCGCGAACTCGCGGCGGTTCTCGCGGATATCGCCGGAGCCGCGCGGGTCGATCCTGCGGTCACGAAGGTCTTCATCGCCGACGGCGATGCCCTGGTCATGGATATGACCCACTGGCGGGAGATACTGCCCGAACTGTACGAGCGGCTGCCGCGCCTGCGACGGGTTTCCTGCTACGCGACCACTCAGAACATCCTGGCCAAGAACGGGGATGAACTCCGCGAGCTGTGTGAATCGGGCCTCACGCTTCTCTATCTCGGCCCGGAATCAGGGGATGATGTGACCCTGCACAGGCTCGTCAAGGGGGCCACCTGTGAGGACCATGTCGCAGCGGCTGCACGAGCCCATCAGGCCGGGATGAAACTCAGTGTGATCGTTCTGCTGGGGGCGGGGGGAGTGGACCGGAGTGAAGAACATGCCCGGGCCACGGCCCGGCTGGTCACCGCCATGGATCCGGAATACCTCTCGGCCCTGACCCTGACCGTGATCCCGGGTACTCCCCAGCAGCAGCTGGTGGCTTCCGGGCGCTTTGCCCTGCCCACGGTTCCCGGCCTGCTGCGTGAACTGCGCACGATAGTCGCTGAGGCCCGGCCGACGGCAACCATCTTCCGGACCAACCATGCCTCGAATTACCTGCCCCTTGAGGGCCGCCTGCCGCGCGATCGGGATCGCATCCTGGCTGTGATCGACGCCGCCCTCAGCGGGGGAACCCCCCTGCGTCCGGAGTCCTTCCGGGGACTCTGAGGAATCATCACCGGAGATGTCGCGGGCGTACGTGGGTGAAGCGATCGGTCCCGGGGATCGGCGGGCTCAGAACTCGAACTCGAAGCCGGCCACCGGCAGCAGCCGCCACTGGGCGGCCGAACGCAACCGGTTGTTCACTTCATCCCAGTAGTACTGCTCGATGTTGCGCCGGTCGTAGACGTTCCAGACGCTGACGTAGGCGATCAGGCTGGAGGCGCGGAAGAAGATCCGTCGATCCAGGCGCAGGTCGAGGGTGTGCCAGGTCGGCAGGCGCTCGGCGTTGATCCGGTCGGTATCGATCACCCCGCTCCCGACGGCCGCCGAGGCGACGGGATCGTAGGGGGAGTACGGTCGACCGCCGGCGATACCCCAGCGCACGCTCAGCTCCCACTGCGGTGACGGCCGGTACCCACCCACGACGCTGAAGAGGCAACGGTTGTCAAACGCCCGGTCGCGCCAGATGCCGTCGAGAGCCCGGTAACGGGCCCGGAACACCGAAGCGCTGACGAAACCGTAGAATCTCCGGGCCAGCTTCTTCTGCAGCAGGGCCTCCACCCCCCGGACCCGGGCCCGGCCGGTGTCGTCCAGTTCGGAGAAGGAACCGAAGCGGGTCAGGCTGGTGCCTTCATCGAGCACGAAGAGCGCGGGATCGGCGGGGGAGACCGGGCAGCGGTCGTAGCGCTTCTCGTAGGCCTCCACCCTCAGCCGGGTATCGGGCGAGAGCAGCCATTCCAGCCCCAGGACCGCGTGTACGGCCCGCGGATCGTTCAGAGCGGTGTTGTCGGGGGCCTGGGAGATGAGCAGGTAGGGGAGCCCCTGGTGGTAGATCCCCCCCGCGGCGGTCAGGCTGAGGTTGCCGCCGAGCTTCAGCCGGGCACAGAGGCGGGGGGAGAAGTGGAACCGCCCGGTGAGCGCGGAGTAATCGCCGCGCAGGCCCAGCGTCAGGCTCAGACCGTCGGACGGTGAGAAGGAACGGCTCAGCCAGGCTCCGGCCCGGCCGTAGCCGTCGGTCAAATCCACCGCCAGTTCTGCGACCGGGTCGCCCAGCCGGTCGAGGTGCCCGGGAAAGCGGTAGGCGTGGTCGATCCCCTCCCGGGCCGTCTCGAGACCGAAGTCGAGGGCGCCTCCCCCCGGCAGTTCGCGGTGACCGGCGTGGCGCAGCTGCACCACCCGCTCGGCGTAGTCGCTGTGCTCGACGCCGGCGGCGGTCGCGGTGGCGAAGATGTCCCGTTCGCTCGCGGTGCGCGTAGCCGAAAGACTCGTGGTCGAGAAGCCGTCCCCACGCGAGCGGAGCGAGCGCCAGCTCACCCCGGTCGTGTTCTGCCGGCTCCGGAAGGTACCGTAGGAGTTCAGGCCGCTCTTGCGGGCCTCGCCGGCATCCCACTCCTGGCCGCTGGCTCCGTACAGGTTCAGGAAGCTGATCCGGTTCCGGGCGTCGATATCG
>CAYSYY010000276.1:0-5357 GCA_964435265.1 uncultured Gemmatimonadota bacterium | reverse complement strand
CCCTCGCCGTAGTACTTGGTCATGTACTGGCTGTAGGGGGAATAGCCGCGGATCTCGGCCCGGACGTCGTTCATGGCGATGCCCAGCACGTGCGCACCGACGTTGGAGAGATGCAGTTTGGCCCGGCGCAGGGCGTTGCGGGCAACTTTGCCGACCTGGTAGATGAGCACCGCCCAGTCGACCTGGCGTCCGACGATGGCCGCGTCGGTCACCGGGAGGATCGGCGGGCAGTCCACCAGGACGATGTCGAACTCTCGTCTCACCTCCTCGATCATCTGACCGAAGCGCTTGGAGTTGAGCAGCTCCGACGGGTTCGGGGGAACACCGCCGGCCGTGACGATGTGCAGGTTGTCCAGGCCGGGCATCGACATGATGTTCTGAAGGCTCAGGGGGCCGACCATCATGTCGGTGATGCCTTTTACGCATTCGCGCCAGTTCTTCGAGCCGGTCAGGATATCGGTCATGCCGTTGGCCAGCGGGATCCCGAAAGATTTATAGATGGTGGGCCGGCGCATGTTGCACCCCATGAGCAGCACGCGGTTGCCCGCCTGGGCGATGGTGATCGCCAGGTTGACCAGGGTGGTGGTTTTGCCTTCCTGCAGGTCGGAGGAGGTGAAGAGGAGGGTGTTCTTCACCTCCATGTCCTCCCCGACCCCGGCGGTGGCGAACTGCAGGTTGGTCCGCAGGGTGCGGTACGCTTCGGCCGCCGGGGACTTCGGATCGTACTGGGTGATGAGCCGGGCGTACATGTTCAGGTTCGGATCGCCCTCGAGATCGGGGTTCTGGGCGACGAGCTCGTCGGCCATTTTCTCGACCGCGAGGTGCGGGATGACGGCCAGCACCGGCACCTCGATGTACTCCTCGACGTCCTCGATCGTGCCGATCGAGGTGTCCATCGATTCAACGATGAAAGCGACCACGATCCCGAGCATGAGACCGAGCAGAAGACCGATGACGGCTTTCACTCCCCGGCCGCCCTGCTGACTCGGCCGCGCCCCCATGGGGTAGTTGACGATCTGAACTTCCTCGATCGCCTCCTCTTCACGGATGCGGGCTTCCTGAAGATGGAGCTCGAGCTGGGTGACGAGCTGGGTGTTGATGTCGACCCGACGCTGCAGGGCGGCGTAGCTGACCTCGTCTTCGGGATAGGTCGCCAGCACCTCATCGAGGTCATCCAGACGGACACTCAGCATCTCGATGTCCCGGGTGATACCGGCGATCAACTCAGCCCGGATCTCTTCGATGCGATCGTCTGCTACCTTGACCGGCTGTGCCTCTTCGGTATAGGTGAGCAGGAGCCGGCTGCGCTCGGCCAGCAGTCCGGAGAGCTGGCGGAATGCTTCGGCGTAGGGCACCAGAGCCGCGGCACTCCGTGATGTGGTTGCGACCGCGAACAAATTTCCCTCTTCGAGGCGCAGCTTCTGCTCCTGGAGGATCAGGATCTGGTCATTGAGCTCAGTCCTCCTGTCGATCAGCGGGTTGAGGGTGGCTGTGCTTGAGTAAGAAAGCGCTTGATTGCGCTGGCGATAGCGCTGAAGCTCGTTCTGGGTGCTGCGGAGACTGTCCTGGATGGCCTGGAGTTGCTCCTGTATGAACTCACGAGCCCGGACCGTACGCTCGTTCGCCGTCCGGGTGCTGTAGGTTTTGAAGCCTTCGGCGGTGGCCCGGGCGATTTGCACCGCTGTATCTGCGTCTTGATCCACCACGACGATCTCGACGAGGCCGGAGTACTCGATCTGGTCGGCCGTGATTTTTCTGGTGAGCCGACCGATCTCATCCAGGACCGGACTGATGGTATCGGAGATGGCCCGTTCCAGGGTCAGGTCGTTGGGGATGCGATCTTCGCCGCGGTACTCGTCCAGCTTTTTCGCAACCTCCAGCAGCACCGGCTGGCTCGTGATAAGCCGGATCTGGGTATCGAGGTTATCGGCCGCGCTCCAGTAGAAGGTCTGGATCAGCAGGCCGGTGAGATCGCTCGACTGGCGGATCCTGACGGTGGCGTTGGCCTGGTAGGTGACTTCTTCATCCCCCAGCGACCAGGTGATGCCGCCGAGCCCCAGCGAGACCACGCCGATGACGAGTAGATGCCGCCTGAGGATCCGGTAGTAGTCACGCAGGTTCAGTTCGTAGCGCGGCATCGTCGATCAGAACCGGTCCACGAGTAGGGTGATGACGAGCGCCGTCTGTAGCACCGACCAGGTGTCGCGGAAGAAGGCGATCGCCGAATTGTATGAGCTCCGGCCCACGTAGATGATGTCCCCCGGTTCAAGCCGGGCATTCCACTCCAGCTGACCCCGCCTCACGATGTCCCGGTACGGGATCGAGTAGAGCTCGGCTTCGGTCCCCCGCCCCCGGACGAGGGTGACGATGTTCAAGCGGGCCCGCTCGGTGGGCCCCCCTACCTCGGTGATCGCATCCAGGATGGTCAGGCCAGGTCGGGCGGCCAGCAGGCTGGGATTCTCGACCTCGCCGAGGACGAAGATCCGCTGGCGGGTGATGGCCACCGAGGGCACGAGCACCCGGTCCCCGCTGTCTAGCACCGGGTTCTGATTCTGCGTCCCTCCGTAGATCGAGGCTGAGAGATCGAATATCCCGCTCCGCCCCTCGCGGCCGGTGACCATCACGGCCGTCAGATCGCTCTGGTCGGTGAAGGTGGCGTTGGTCAGGATGAAATCGAGCAGGGTGACGCGGCCGGTCAGCGGGTAGCGTCCCTCTCCGCCGACGCCGCCGGGCCGGTTGGTGATCTCGCCGATCAGGATGGCGAGAGAACTCCGGTAGGCGGATACCTTCAGGCTGAGCTGGGGATGCCGCAGGGTGCGCTCCAGGGCCGCGGCGATGCGCTCCTCGGCCTGGGGCACGGCCAGACCGGCGACGCGGATGCGATCCTCGGGGAGCAGCACCGGGAGCCGGATCTCGCCGGCGGGGCTGACGGTCAGGGTGAGCGTGGTCGGTTCGTTCTCGAGATAGATAACCATCTCGAGTTCGTCGTCGGGACCGATCCGGTAGTAGGGGGTGCCGTCGATCAGGGTGAAGGTGTTATTGGACCCGGGTTGTACCGGCCTCTGCCAGGTCTGCTGTGCCTCGCTGTAGGCGCCGAGCGGGATGGCGGTGGAGCGGGGACCAGCCGGTTCCGGCAGCCGGGAAGGGTCAGCCCCACCGGCACAGGCCGAGACTCCTCCGACGAGCAGCATGAGCAGATATACTTTCAGGAATCGGGTCATGCTGTTCGGGCTCCCGGGGTGCTGCACGGGGCGGGATGCCGGCCCCGTGCAGTGTCTGTCAAGCATCATCATAGTGTCAGTGCATGACAAGACAAAGGTTGCTGTTAATATACCGGGTCGGATGGGGAGAGTATTTTGGAGATAAGTCGACCCGTTCCGGGGATGGAACCGATGCATGTGCTGCTGGTTTCCAACGAGGCCGAGATCGTGGGCGGGGGCGAAATCTCCCTGCTCCTGCTCCTGCAGGGTCTCCTCGATCACCCTGACTGCGAACCGGTCCTGGCGGTGCCCGCCGAGGGGGAAGTCGCCGTCCGGGCCCGGACGCTGGGAGCCCGGGTTATAACTCTTCCGCTGCCCAGGTTCCGCGTGCGGCCATGGCTGCTCCCGGCCGCCCGGCGGAGGGCCGCCGGGATCGAGCTGGTGGAGCACCCCGATCTCGTCCACTGCAACGGAGCCCGGGCCATGCTGGTCGCCGGGGTGGCCGCCCGGCGGCTCGGCTACCCTGTGCTCTGGCACGTTCGGGTGGAGGGACGGGATGTTCTCGACCGGTTCTTCCGGCGGTGGTGCTCGGCGGTGGTTGCACCCTCGGTGACGGTGGCCCGGCGGTTCCCGCCGGATCGGGTGCAGGTCGTCGCCAATCCCGTCGCCCTGCCGGCGGAGGAACCGGATGAGGCGCATATCGCCGGACTGCGGCGGGAACTTGCGGCCGGGCGGACCCGGCTGCTGCTCGCGGTCGGTGAACTCACCCCGCGCAAAGGCCACCGGCGGATCGTATCAGCCCTGGCCGGACTCGCCGGGGCGGACTGGCAGCTCGTCATCGCCGGACGGGAGGATCCGGCGTATCCCGGAACGGGTGAGGAGATCGTCGCGCTGGCGCGGCGGCTGGGGTTGGCCGATCGGATCACCCTGCTGGGATTTCGCGAGGATGTCGACGCTCTGATGCGGGCTGCCGATCTGCTCATCCACGCTCCCGACGCCGAGGGATTCGGCCGGGTGTTCATCGAAGCCATGGCGGCCGGTCTCCCGCTGGTAGTGACACCCGTCGGCGGGCTTGCCGAGCTGCACCGGGAGACCGGGTACGGCTGGCTGGCCGACGACCTCTCGGAACGGGCGCTGGCCGGAGCGGTCGAAACGGCCCTGGCGAATGCAGCGGGACGCGAGTGGTGCCGGCGGGTGGGGCCGGAGATGGCTGCGGAACGCTATTCGGTCGCGGCGCATACCCGGCGGATTGTGGCCCTCTATCGCTCGCTCATCCCGGGGGGAACGGGATCGGTCGCGAAATGATTGAGCGGACCGATCCCACCGCCCAGTCCCGGGGCGGTGCGGATCGCTTCGGTGATGAACGCCTTGGCCGCCAGGACGGCGTCGGGGAGTGATCTCCCCAGCGCCAGACCGGCCGTGATGGCGGCTGAATAGGTACACCCTGTACCGTGAGTGTGTTTCTGGTCGACGCGGGGCCGGCGGAACTCCACCGTGCTGTTGCCGTCGTAGAGGAGGTCCACGGCTTCTTCTTCGGCGGGCAGGTGGCCCCCCTTGATGAGTACCGCCTGCGGTCCGAGGGCCCGGATCGTCTCAGCCGCCACGGCCATCTCCTCGATCGAGCGGATCGCCTGTGAAGCGATCAGCGCCGCGGCTTCATGCAGGTTGGGGGTCACCAGGGTGGCCAGCGGGAGGAGCTCCCTTTTGAGCGCTTCCACCGCGGCGGGTTCGAGCAGGATCGAACCTGCCTTGCTGATCATGACCGGGTCCACCACCAGGTGGCGGGGGGGATCATCCCGGAGCGCGCCGGCCAGGGCCTCGACGATGCCGGCCGTGGCCAGCATGCCCGTCTTGGCGGCGTCGATCGGCAGGTCGGAGACCACCTGCCGGTACTGCTCGACCACGAAGTCGGGGGGAACGGGGTGGATGGCGCTCACCCCCCGGGTGTTCTGGGCGGTCAGGGCGGTGATGACGGTGGTGCCGTAGACACCGTACTGATGAAAGGTCTTCAGGTCGGCCTGGATCCCGGCCCCGCCGCCGGAATCGGATCCGGCGATGGTCAGCGCTATCTTCACGAGATCGCGTCCCCTCTTCCAGCTATCGCCACGGTATCACATGCCTTCTTCCGGCAGTCGCCGCCGGCCCCCCGGCGCCCGG
>CAYSYY010000275.1:707-5362 GCA_964435265.1 uncultured Gemmatimonadota bacterium | reverse complement strand
CGGGTGATGCCCAGCATGCTGCGGGCGATCTGCACTTCATCGCGGCGGATGTTGCTCTCGTCCGAGGTGTATTCGCCCTCGTAGTCGTCGTTGACGCCCCGCAGCACCCCGGTCAGCGACCAGTCGCTGAACATGCGCAGGGTACGGTCGAACGCATCGGGCTCGATCAGGACGAAGCCGTGGTCGCGGAAGAACTCCAGCGGGAACTCGCCCAGGACGTTCTCGATGCTCTCGAGTGCACGCAGGCGCGGTTCGAGTTCGCGGGCCATGGCGACGGTGGCGTCACGCTCGCCCTCCAGTGCGAAGACCAGCGAGGGATCGCCGAAGCGGTCCTGGATATCGCGGTAGGCCGCGGCATACTGATTGTGTTCGGGGAGCAGATCGGTCCAGTTCATGCGGATCGCGAGATGCTCGGCCAGAACGATGCTGATCAGAGTGACGATGCCCACCGCGATCAGCAGCGGGCGCGGGCGGCGCATCGCCAGGTGGATCAGGATCTCCACCCAGCGGCGGGTCCTGATGGGCCTGCCGGCCACTGATCCTGAGGGGCCGTCGGCGGTTCCGGATTCAGGATTCCTGCTCATCGGACAGTCTCCTCCCGGGCCCCCAGCCCGTTGATGATGAATCTGCGTGTCTCCTCGGCCAGGGCCCGGTTCTCCAGAGCGCCCGGCGTGCCCATCCAGGCGGGCAGAAGCATATAGACGGTGTCGAGCAGGGTGAAGATGAGCCATATGGCGATACCGGTATCCATCTCCCGGAATTGACCGGAGGCCACTCCCTCTTTGAGCAGGTTGTGGACCGCCCCGCCGATCTGCAGGAACCGGATCATCTCGATCCGTTCACTGAACTTGTGCATCAGATCCAGGTCCTCGACCACGACCAGCACCGAGGGGTGCTCCCGGATCATCCGTTCGTAGATCGTCAGCAGGGATTCGAGCTTCTGCAGCGGGGTGTAATCGCCGGGGAGGTTCTGTTCCCACTCTTCCGCGATCCGGTTCATGTAGCTCTGTATCAGGTCGAGGAAGAGATCGCCCTTGTCTTCGTAGATCTCATAGAAGGTCCGTTTGCTCATCCCCGCTTCGCGGCAGATCTCCTCGATGGTGGTCTTGCGGTAGCCGTACCGCTCGAAGAGCGGAGCGGCAGCCTCGAAGAGCCGCTCGCGCCGCGGATCGGACCTCGCATCCGGCAGGGGTGATTCGGCTGGCATCGGATCGCCTCCCCTCCGGCCGGTCGCCGGTCGCTGACCGGCCGTTCATCTGCTGGAGTCCCGGCACCACGATATTGTGATCGGCGCCGGCAGCATCTCTTCATACCTGCTGTTCTTACTGTTCTCACATATTGAATCAAACGGTTAAACGTTTCAAGTTTAATCGTTTATATCCTGTGTATTCCCGTCCGTATCTCATGTTCCCATCCCATGCAGGAAAGATGACAGCTCCGGCCGGTGCGGCTACACTGCAGGAGTCATCACGGTCCATCTGTCGGCGTCCCGGCCGGGTGACGCCGCTTCGCGATCAGGGGGATACGATGAAGTACGACAGGTTCGTTCTCAGCATGTTCTGCGCCGTCCTGCTCCTGCCTGCACCTGCGCTCGCCCAGCGCGGACGGCGGCAGCTCACCGAGGAGCAGCAGCTGCTGCAGGCGATGCATTCGATCGACTCACAATCCCTCTACAGCTGGGTTGACACCCTGGCCTCGGAACACTTCGCCGGACGGCTGACCGGAACCCGTAAATTCGACGAGTGCGCCGAGTGGGTGAGCGACCACTTCCGGACCTGGGGGGTCGATCCGGGGGGCGAGAACGGCACCTACCGCCAGGCTTTCCCGATCCCCTACACCCTCATCTTCCGCGACTGCGATCTCTACCTGCACCTCCCGGTCGGGGACGACGTGATCGAGAAACACTACCCCTATGAGGAGGACTGGTACCCCGGCTCCACCTCGGCCAGCGGCGAGATCACGGCCGAGGTCGTCTATGTCGGCTACGGGATCACGGCCCCCGAACTCGACTACGACGACTACGCCGGGGTGGACGTGCGCGGCAGGATCGTGGCCTTCGAGCCCGAAGCGCCGGTCTCGCCGGGGCGGGGCGAGGACCTCTTCATGAAATGGCGGCCGTACTCGTTCCATCAGTACAAGCTCGAGAACGCCGTCGCCCACGGCGCGGCGGGGCTGCTCTACGACTACCACATCGTCAATCCCAACAATGCGTATGCCGAGGGATTCATCTACTCGATGGTGAGCCGGCGGGTGCTGGCCGACCTCTTCGCCGGCACCGGGCGCGATCACGGTGAGGTGAGGCAGGGGATCATTGACAACCTGTCCCCGAACTCATTCGCCACCGGCAAGACCGCGACCATCCGCAACACCACCGAGCACCATCCCGAGGGGATCGGCTGCAACGTGATCGGCCTGATCGAGGGTTCCGATCCCGTTCTGAAGAACGAGGTCATCATCATCGGCGGCCATCTCGATCACCTGGGGTACTGCTACGAGATGATCCCCGGCGCCAACGACAACGCCTCGGCGGTGGCCGTCCTGATGGGGGTGGCCCGGGCGATGGCGCAGTGCCCCATCAGACCGCGCCGCTCGGTCATGTTCCTGGCCTTCGGGGCCGAGGAGCAGGGAGTGGTGGGTTCGGCGTACTACCTCGAACACCCGATCTTCCCGCTGGAGAAAACGGTCGGCCTGATCAACATGGACGGGGTGGGGTGCGGGGACCGGATCAGCTCCGGCGCCGGGGCAAATTTCCCGGCCTTCCAGGCCTTCCTCGACCGGGCCAACGAGCGCTACGTCCACCGGCTCATGAGCGCGGGTTTCAACGCCAACCTTGGCCGGCCGCGGCTGGACGCAGCCCGCTTCCTCTGGGCGGGGGTACCCTCGGTCTCATTTGAGGTTTCAGGCTCGCTCTCCTACTACCACCATACCCTCGACGCGATCGAGACGATCACGCCGGAGATCATGGAGGATCTGGCCCAGCTGATCTTCATGGCGGTCATGGACATGGCCGACGAGGATGAACTCGATTTCCGGAGCGGCCGGTAGCCCGAGCACAGCGACAGGTTGGATCGCGGATTTCCTCCTGCTCCGTATGGCCGGGAAAGGTGGATATTCACATGAAGCGTCAAGGCATGCTTCCCCTGATGCTCATCCTGTTCGGTACCGGTTGCTCATCGCACCGGGCTGCTGACCAGGAGATCGTACAGGAGATCGGGCGCATCCCCCTCATGGAGACGGTACCGGATACGGTGCTGGCCGGCGTTGCCGACTATCTCATCACGCCGTCGGGCGTCCGCTGTCTGGCGGACCCCCGGCTGTGTCACCTCATTCTCCTGGATGAGAACTGGCATCTCATCCGCACCATCGGACGCCGTGGACAGGGTCCGGGGGAGTTCCAGTGGCCGTACCGACTCGCGCTGGTCAACGATTCCCTGATGGTGTGGGATCGCCTGAACGGTCGTCTCGAGTCCTTCACCCGGGACGGACGGTACCTTGACATGATCCGTCCCGAGGCACCGGTCACTGCCAACTTCCCGGTGGTTCTGACCGATGACGGCCGGTTGATGGTATCCACCTACGGGATCGGGGTGGAGTATCTGCTGAGAGTATTCGATCGGCGATTGAGGGCATTCTCCCCCCTGGGTACCCTGGAGGCGCCGCCGGCGACAGGACACCTCATGGGTCTCAGTGAATCCGATGCCCGCTCCCGGACGATCCCCGATGAGCTGAAGAACCGCGCCTTCGCCGTTCCCGCCGGTGACGGGGGCGTCTTCCTTATCCACACGGCCGTGCCCGTATTCAAGAAGTACGATCGCTCAGGCACCGAGCTCTGGCGCCGCGAGCACGATCATCCCCGCCTGCGGGCCATCTGTGAAGAAGCCTTCGAACAAACCCTTCAGGAAACCGGGAACCGGGCATACAGCCCGAATTTCTGGCGGGGTGGGGCTGGCGACGGGGAGGGGGGATGCTTTCTGCAGCTCTCCGGCACCGATCGGGTCATTCTCTTCCACCTGCACGCCGACGGTGCGCTGGGGGAACCGCTCGCGGGCCCGGAGGGCAACTGGGGATACCTGCGGCGCTATCTCGGACATCTCTGGCTGCTCGACACCGAGACGCTCGAACTGATGCAGTTGCAGGTGGAGAGAGGTGCCCGCGGGTCTGGTGAAGTGAGGTAACCGCTATGCGCGGCATGATAAATATCTCGCTGATTCTGATGATGGCGGCCTGCGGGCGGTCCCGCGGGCATGTCGTTGAGCACTTTGACGACGAGGGAGTACCGGGCGTACGGACCGTGAACGCCCCCCTTCACGAAGGGCCTCTCTTCACCGCCACCTGTGATCTCATTCTGGGTATCGACGAGGGCGAGCCTGCCTGGCAGATATTCGGGATGTTCATTCGTTTCACCGTGGGAAGAGACGGGCGGATCTATATCGCCTCCTACCCCGATAACGTCGTGTATATCGTCGATCCTGCAGGTCAGCTCCTCGCTCGATTCGGAGGAACAGGATCGGGACCGGGTGAATTCCGTGAGTTCTGGCAGCTGCTCTGGGTGAACGACGAATCTGAACTCTGGGTCGATGACCTCACGCACAGGCAGATGCACAGATTTACCCCTGACGGTGCCTACCTGGGGAGAACTGCCTATCACGAACTGG
>CAYSYY010000275.1:0-697 GCA_964435265.1 uncultured Gemmatimonadota bacterium | reverse complement strand
AGGATGAATCACGTCTGAACGATCACTACTGTTTCCTCGATTCCACTCTCACCTCTCAGCGTGACTTCCTGACAATCCCGGGACAGAGCTTTCTCTCTGTCGACGGGCGTGGGATCGCCATGCCTTTTGATTACAACCCCGGTCTTCACACCTTCCCCGACGGACGGATTCTCATCGCGGATCCCGTGGCAGGGCGTCTGACGGTCTATTCCTCGACCGGCGAGCCGGAGCGACATATCGAACGAGAGTGGATCCGTCTTCCGGTCACCGCCGATGAAATCGAATCGTGGCGAGAACAGGTCCGGCAATACGGCGAGAGGTATCAATCCCATGCCGAAGTGAGTGCTTCGAAGCTGCCTGGCCATCACGGCGCCTTCAGCAAGGTGCTCACCGATGACCTCGGCAGGATCTGGGTTTGTACGACTCCAATACGAGATGGATTTGCACTCCCTCACAACACGCAATGGGACGTTTTCGGGCCTGAGGGGGTCTGGTTGGGAACACAGTCATTCTCCTGCGATCCCGATCTGATCCGGGGCGACTGCGTCTACGATCGAGATAGCGGCGGCAGCGACTATGGCCCCCGGGTATCGAGGTATCGTCTCACGGCGAATTACTGACGCCCGGCAGCCACGCCTCGGCCGCAGCCCGGTCCCCGAAGATCCGGAACAGCCGCCCGCGGTTGAGTTCGCGGGCC
>CAYSYY010000274.1:0-5395 GCA_964435265.1 uncultured Gemmatimonadota bacterium | reverse complement strand
GGCGGGCGGCTTCGATGAACAGACGCAGGTTATCGACCGCCCCCCGCTGTCCGGCGAACTGGTCGAAGGAGCGCGGACGCAGGACCTCTTCGTATTCCAGCTCGTCGCCGGAAGGTCTGGGAGCGGTGATGCGTGGTTCACTCATAATACGAGCCCCGCTGTCCCGGCTCGAGGTCAGCGCGTGAGCGTCAGGGCCCTCTTCACGAGTGATTCGACGGCAGGTTCCCCCTCCATCTCCTCGAGCGCCCGGCGCACGGCGGCCTCGGCCTCACCCGCTCCGTATCCGAGGGAGCGCAGGGCCAGGACCGCCTCCTCCTGCCACGGTGGAACCTCCCCGCCCGGCGTCTCGACGGCCGGGACGGGCCGGCCGGTCGTCTCAGCGAGGTAGGGGAGCTTGTCCTTCAGCTCCAGGACGAGCCTCTCAGCGGTCTTGCGCCCCACCCCCTTCACCCGGGTGAGGGTGGCCAGATCCTCGGCCGCCAGAGCCCGCGTGAATTCCTCGACGGAGAGCCCCGAGAGGATGCCCTGGGCCATTCTAGGCCCGACCCCCGACACCCCCGTCAGGAGCCCGAAGAGGGTGCGTTCGGCCGCTTCGAGGAAGCCGTACAGGTCGGCCCCGTCGGTCCGCAGCACCAGTTCGGTGAGCAGGGTGACGGTCTCACCCTCTACGGGCAGCCCGCCGCAGGTCGTCAGACTGATGCGGCAGCGGAACCCCACCCCCCCGACGTCGATGACCGCCTCGGTGGGATGCTTGACCCGGAGCACACCGGTCAGCGAGAAGATCACATCGGCACCTCCGGACGGTTGGCGTGGCAGATCGCGCAGGCCAGGGCATCGGTCACGTCATCGGGTTGCGGGATCTCGGCCAGTCCGAGCAGCGCCTTCACCATGAAGGCCACCTGCTCTTTGGAGGCGCCGCCGCCCCCCCGTCCGAGGACCGCCTGTTTCACCTCACTCGCACTGTACTCGTGCGGCACCAGGCCCTTCCGGGCACAGGCCAGCAGGGCGACTCCGCGGGCGTGTCCGAGAATGAGCGCGGAACGGGCGTTCCGGGCCACATAGACGTCCTCCACCGCCGCCTCGTCGGGCCGGGCGGCGTCGATCAGCTCCAGGATGCCGGTGTGGAGCCGCACCAGCCGGTCGGCGAGCGCGGCCGAGCGGTCGAGCCGGATCACCCCGTAATCGAGGCAGCGCAGGGTGTTCCCCGAAACTCCAACCACCCCCCATCCGGTCACCAGAGATCCCGGATCGAGTCCCAGGATCCGGCGTTCGGGAGAGCCCGGATTCACTCCTCGCCCGTGTCTTCCAGGGCATCCTCCTGGATGTCGAGATTGGTCCAGACGTTCTGCACGTCGTCCTGCTCCTCGAGCGCTTCCAGGAGGCGGAGCACCCGGCTCTGCCGGGCCGACTCCAGGGTGAGGTAGTTGCGCGGCACCTGGCCGACGGCCGCGTCCCGCACCTCGATCTCCGCCTCGCTCAGGGCGTCGCGCACCGCCGCGAAGGCCTCTACCGGACAGGTGACGCACCAGGCGTCGTCCTCCGGTTCCAGATCGTCGGCCCCGGCCTCCAGCACCACCTCGAGCAACGTCTCCTCATCGGCGGCGTCGGCTGCGACAATGAAGGTGCCCTTGGCCTCGAACTGCCAGCTCACGCTGCCGGTCTCCGCCATCGATCCGTTGTTCTTGGTCACGATGTGACGGATCTCGGACACGGTCCGGTTGCGGTTGTCGGTCAGGGTATCGACGATGATCGCCACCCCGCCGGAGGCGTAGATCTCGTAGGCGACCTCTTCATACTCCACCCCGGGGAGGTCGCCCGTGCCCCGCCGGATCGCCCGATCGATGGTGTCGTTGGGCAGGTTGTTGGCTCGGGCTGTCTCGATGGCGGTCCGCAGACGGGTGTTGGCGTCGGGGTCGCCGCCGCCTTCCCGGGCCGCGACGATGATCTCGCGGGTCAGCCGTGAGAAGAGCCGGCCCCGCACGGCGTCCGTCTTCGCCTTCTTCCGTTTGATCGTGGCCCACTTCGAATGACCCGACATGACCTCACCTCATGCTGGCAGGAGCTCTGCCCCCAGATCACCGCCCGGCGGTGACGTCCCCTCCCGCGTGACGGCTACCTCCCCGACGGGGGCGGCGTTCCCGACTGCAGTTCCCGGGCCAGCGCCCGGTAACCGAAGAGGTCGCTGATCGCCTCGAACACACCGGCCGAATGCACGGAGATGCAGCGGTTGCGCTCCGGCAGGAAGATGAACTCTCCCGGCAGGCTCTCGATGTTGCCGTCGAAGGCGATCCCGACGAGTTCCAGGTTCCGGTTCAGGACCGGACTGCCCGAGTTCCCCCCGATGATATCACAGGTGGAGATGAAGTTCAGGGGGGTGTCGAGGTCGAATCCGGCGGGCGGGTTCTGCCAGCGCTCCGGCAGTTCCCACGGATCGGTCTTGTCGTGACTCGCCCAGCGGTCGTAGAGGCCGTAGAAGGTCGTGTACACCGGCGCCACCGTCCCGTTGTAGGGGTACGAGACCACAACGCCGTCCTGGATCCGCAGGGAGGAGGTGGCGTCGGGGGGGATGGTGTCGCCGTAGACATCGTAGACGGCCCGTGCCAGCCGGTTGATGGCGTCACTCTCACGCTGGAAGGCCTGACCGGCGACCATCTGCATACTTATCAGCCGCTGCATGATCCCTGTGAATCCCCTGACGAAGGGATCGCTGGAGTTGGCGATCGCGTCGGGGGCGCCGTCGAGCATTGCCTCGAGGGCGGCCCGGTCGTCCAGAACGGTCCGGCGCAGCAGGTCGTCGGCGGCCGCGGCGGGAGTGCGCATACCCAGCAGGGCCTGCACCATCGGGTCGTCATCGCCCAGGAACCGCTTCAGATCTAAGAGCTGGGCGGCCAGCATCTCGCGCTCCAGGGCGGGATGGCGTTCGGAGGGACGCAGGATCTGCTCGCGTGTCTGCTGGAGCGGCCCCTCCCCCGCCGCCATCCCCTGCTCGGTCAGGAAGCGGTACTGCTGCAGCAGGAAGGCCTTGCCCAGGTGCACCGAGCTGAGCCGGTCATTGGGATTGGTGAAACGGTACAGTTCGAGTTCGAATCCGTACGGCTCGAGCTGGTAGTAGATCTCACCGATATCGGTCCACGGATCGCCGTATTTCTCGCTCAGAACCGGATCGTTCATGACCGCATTGCGGAAGCTCTCTTCCCAGTCGGCCTTGCGGGCGAGCACCCACGGATCGAGCAGGCCGTTCTGCTGGCCGGTGTAGGCTTTGTCGGAGTTGGAGAGGTTGTAGAAGAAGTTGTCCTGTGCTTCCCAGTCGGGCAGGTCGGGATGGGCATCGAGGAAGTTCCGGAGGGCCCGCATCCGGGTGCGCAGCAGGTGGATGAGATAGGGATTCTGGAAGTCCCGGGCATAGGCCAGTTGGGCCACCGTGTTCAGGCGGGTGGTGCTCCCCGGATTGCCCACCACGAAGACCGCGTCCCCCGCCTTCACCCCGGACACGCTCCAGGGGTAGTACCAGGCCGAGGAATCGACCGGCCGGCCGTCCTCGTAGACCCGCATGAAGCTGATGTCCAGGTTGTAGCGGGGGTAGGTGAAGTTGTCGGGATCCCCGCCGAATTGTCCGATGTCGAGTTCGGGGGCCATCACCAGACGCACGTCGGTATAGCGCTTGAAGGTGTAGACCGAGTACCGCCCGCCGTTGAAGAGGGCCACGATCTCGTTCACCAGGCCGTTGCGGCTGTCGAACTCCTCCTGGACGGCTTCGAGTTCACCCGCCTGCGCCCGGGCCTTCTGCGCCGCACCCTGCACGGCATCCATGGCCGCGAGAACCCGTGCGCTCACGTCGGTGATCTCGATGAGCTGGTCCACGAAGAAGCCCTCGATGGGCCGTTCATCGGCCAGGGTGGGCGCGTAGAATCCCTCTTCGAGCAGGTGCTCGCCCGCCCGCGTCACCTGGGTGACGTATTCGCGGCTGCAGTGATGGTTGGTGAAGATGAGGCCGTTGGGGGAGACGAAGGAAGATGAGCATTCGCCGCCGTTGTTGCGCAGCGAGGCCAGGTGGGCCCGCTCGAACCAGGCCGCGTCGGGATGGAAGCCGTAGGCCTCCTCGAACCAGTCCAGCGGCGGAGCCTCGAAGGTCCACATGCGGCCGGTGTCGAACCGCCCCGCCTTCACCGTGTCGGGATCGAAGCTGACCGGGCCGAGGATCTCCTCAAGGCTGCGCAGCCGCTGCGGCAGAGCAACCTCGGCGGTGGGAGCCGCCGCTTCATCCGGCGGCGGGGGGGAGATCGTGGCGGGCTGATCCATCCGGCTGCCACCGGCACACCCCGCCAGCAGGATCAGGAGGGTTCCCACGACGGGGAATCGACGCTGCGTCATTATCGTCTGTCCTTTCGGAATCCGCGCTCTCAGTCTTCCTCTTCCTCCTCCAGCTCCGCCTGGGCGATGATACGCTGCTGGACCTCGTGCGGCACGGGCTCGTAGTGATCGAAGGTGCGCGAGTGCGAAGCGCGTCCCTGGGTCATCGAGCGCAGGGCGGTCGAGTATTTATAGAGTTCGCCCAGCGGAATCTTGGCCCGGACCACCTGGAAAGGTCCCTCGCTGGTGACCCCCTCGACCTTGCCCCGGCGCGAGGAGATGTCGGCCATGATATCGCCGGTGTACTCCTCGGGGACCAGCACCTCGATGATGTAGATCGGCTCGAGCAGGATCGGGCCGGCGTCGCGCCAGGCCTGTTTGAAGGCCATCGAGGATGCCCGCTGAAAGGCGGCGTCGGAGGAGTCGACGTCGTGGAAAGTGCCGTCGTATAGGGTCAGGCTGAAATCGACGCAGGGGTATCCGGCGATCACACCGCGGGCGGCCGCCGCCTGAGCGCCCTTGTCGACCGAGGGGATGAACCGGTTCGGGATCGCCCCGCCCACGATCGCGTCGACGAAATCGTAGCCTTCGCCGCGTCCCTTTGGTTCGAGCCTGATCCGCACGTCGGCGAACTGACCGCGCCCGCCGGTCTGTTTCTTGTGCCGGGCGTGGGCCTCGGCCTTCCGGGTGATCGTTTCGCGGTACTTGACCTTCGGCTCGTGAACCGTGACCTCGACCCCGAAGCGCTTGGAGAGCTTCTTGATCATGACCTCGAGCTGAACCTCGCCCTGTCCGTAGAGCAGGGTCTGGTGCAGTTCGGGATCGGGTTCGACGAGGACCGAGGGATCTTCCTCGTGC
Source organism: uncultured Gemmatimonadota bacterium (assembly GCA_964435265.1). GTDB lineage: Bacteria > Blakebacterota > Blakebacteria > Blakebacterales > Blakebacteraceae > CAYSYY01. The sequence continues at coordinate 187 of CAYSYY010000274.1, read as the reverse complement.
AGTTTCTGCAGACCCGTTGAGAGCTTGGCCTCGTCCCCCTTGCCCACCGGTTCGATGGCGATCCGGATCACGGGTTCGGGGAAGACGATCGGCGGGCAGAGGAAGGATTGGGCGGGGGCGCAGAGGGAATCGCCGGTGTGGGTGTCCTTGAGCTTGACCAGGGCGACGATGTCCCCGGCGTGGACCG
>CAYSYY010000273.1:0-5404 GCA_964435265.1 uncultured Gemmatimonadota bacterium | reverse complement strand
CGGGAAGGGGAGCATCTTCTCCCGGGCGCCCGTGGCCACGAGCAGCCGCCGGGGACGGATCATCCGGTAGCGGCGGTCCCGGACCAGCCCCACGATCCCGTCGGAGAAGACCCCGATCGCGGTCGTCTCCAGCGCCAGCTGCACGTTCGGCAGCTGCTCGATCTCTGCGTTCAGGATCTCGGCGATACGGTAGCCGCGGGTGCCGGCCCAGGAGTCCTCGACCGAACCGAAGAACTTATGGGTCTGCAGGACCAGTTTCCCGCCGGGGCGGTCCTTATCGTCCACGACCAGCACCTCGATCCCCCGCTGCCCCAGTTCGATCGCGGCCGCCAGTCCCGCCGGCCCGGCGCCGATCACTAGGACCTCGACCTCCTCGATCCCGATATCGGTCGGTTCGGCCGGTTCGTCCGCCGGGGGCAGGGCCGGGAGGCCTTCCACGCTCTGCACCTCCATCCCTTCACGCAGGGGAGTCATGCATGCCTTGACGGGGAGTCCGCCGGCGATCACCAGGCACTGCGAGCACTGTCCGTTGGCGCAGAAGAGACCCTGCGGACTGCCGTCTTTGGGATGATGGCCGAAGATATGGATGCCGTTGGCGATGAGCGCCGAAGAGATCATCTCGCCACTGAACCCCGACAGAGTTCGACCGTTCCAGGTGAAGGCGACAGGGGTGCGGTCGGGGATCTCCAGAATGGGATGCTCGGTGATGCGGTGCTGCTCCATGATATCGCCCTGTGCGTGGAGTGCCGTCTCCCGTTGTCCGGTCCGAGGGCGGAGCGTCGGCGGCGTGGCGGACGCAGGGGTGCCTCTGGACCGGGAGGTAGGATATGCTATCCGCGCTCCCGGCGCACGGCATCAATGCACGAGAAGAAAATCCGTTCACGCTGCGTATGTCTGGAGTAGAGTACTCCCGGCGGGGCGCAACATCCCGGCTCACGGCAGAGAGAGGAGGACGGCACTGGTCATGGGTCGACACGGACACCATCGCCGGATGTTCCGGCTCGGCGCCGGGCTCATCCTCGCCTGCCTTTCCTGGTCGGCGAAGGGGATGGCGGTGTCCGCCCAGCCGGTGGGGCGGCTCGAGGGGACGGTGACCGATGCCGCAACCGGCGAGGTTCTGCCCCGGGCCAATATCCGCGTCCTCGACACCTCACGGGGAACGATCACCAACGCCGACGGCCGCTACCTCCTGGTGCTGGAACCGGGGGCGTACCGCATCACCTTCGGCGTCATCGGCTACCGTCCCGACACCCTGCAGGTGGTGCTGCGCGGCGGTGACCGTCAGACCCGCGATGTGGCCATGGTGCGCGCCCCGATCGAGCTGCCGCCGATCACGGTGCGTCCCGGGATCACCGATATGGCTCAGGAACTCGTGCGCCGGGCGATCGCGGCCCGGCTCGCCATGCTGGAATCCCTGCGCTCGCTGCACTTCCAGGCCTACACCCGCACCGACATCCTGTACGTCGATCCCGATTCGGTCGCGGCCGGCGAGCAGATCGGCGGCATCATGGAAGCCCAGACCGAGGGCTTCTGGCGGGCTCCCGACGACTACGTCGAGCGCATCCTGGCCCGGCGCCAGACGGCGACTTACACCCCCCAGCAGAACGTCTTCGCCTCGGGACGCCTGCCCAGTTTCAACCAGGAGAAGATCGAGGTCGGCACCACCCGCGTACTCAGCCCGCTCGCCGCCTCCGCCCTGAATCATTACTCCTATACGATCCTCGACACCGTCGCCGCCGGCGGCCGTCGGGCTTACCGGATCGCGGTGGAACCGAACTCGCGCCTCATTCCTCTCTTCCGCGGCACGATGGTGATCGCGGACGGCTCCTGGCTCCTGCTCGATGTCGATCTGGAGGGCAACGAGGCGACCGAGCGCCCGCCACTGGTCGAATGGCGGCTGCGCCAGCAGTTCGCCCTGTACGGGGATCGCTGGTGGCTCCCGATCGATTCGTGGATCCGTTTCCGGCTCGATATCGGCTTCGACTTCCTGCTGATGTACCTCGAAATGCACAGCGTCCGCTACGACTACTTCATCAACGAACCCCTGCCCGAGGGTGTCTTCGGGCGCTACCAGGTGGTGGTGGAACCGACCGCCGACGCGGTCGATTCCACGTCCTGGGAGGGGCATCAGATCCTGCCGCTGACCGGCCGCGAGCAGGAAGCATACCGGAACATCCAGCGCGAGTGGGACGAGGCGAGCCCGACCATGCGACGCCTCCTCCGGATCCTGGGCGGGGGGGAGAGCCCCGCCACCACCACCGCCCGACCGTTCCCCGAGCTCCGGTACAACCGGGTCGAGGGTCTGAGGCTGGGTGCGGGGATGCGGCTGGAGGAGCGGATCACCGGGAGTGAACTGGAGGTCCGGGGCGGCTTCGGCTTCGCCGACCAGGACTGGAAATACCGGCTGGAAGCCCGCCGGTGGATCATCCGGCAACCCGAGATCACGCTCGGGGTGGGGTACGAGCGGGCCATGACCTACCGGGAGGGAATGCAGGTCTACTCCCCGGCCGGGATCACCATGCAGACGCTGTTATACGGGGTGGACCCGGTGGACTACTACCGGAGTCAGGGGAGCGATATCTGGCTCCGGCTGCAGCCGATCGGCGACCTGCGCCTGGAGTTCCGGTACCGCGATCAGCAGCATACGAGCGTCGGACGGAACGTCCGGGCATCCCCCTTCCATCGCTCGACGCCTTTCCGTGACAATCCGCCGGTCATCGAAGGCCGCCTGCGCAGCGGCATGCTCTCGGCCGAGCTGGACACCCGTCGCCTGGTCAGATTCGCGGGGGAGGACATGCCGGTGGAGGGGCGGGGGTACTTTCTCCTGCGCGGCGATTTCGAGGTCTCCGATCCAAGTGCCTGGGGGAGCGATTTCTCGTTCGTGCGCGGAGCCGGCCTGGCCGAGTTCCGGCTCTTCACGGCCGGCGCGGCCTACCTGGACGCCATCGCCATCGTCGGGAATGCCTGGGGCGACCTGCCGCCGCAGCGGCTCTACGATCTGCACGGTTCGAAGGGGGGCGAGTACCGGCGGGGCGCCTTCATGACCCTGCGCCCCGGACAGTACGTCGGCGATCGCATGGGATTGCTCTGGCTCGAGCACAATTTCTCCAGCATCCCCCTGCGCCTGCTGGGGGTGGAACCAGGCTCCGACCTCGATCTCGACATCATCGTGCACGGAACGGTGGGGTGGTGCGGCCTGCGCTCCTCCAATATCGATCTGGTCGCTTACGGCGCCCGGGCGGTCGACGAGGTCCACTCCGAGATCGGTTTGGGTCTGGGCCGGGTCATGAGCTTCATGCGCCTGGATCTCACCTGGCGGCTGGCCCCGCGGGCCGAACGGAACCTGGTCTTCTCGGTCGGAGCTTCCTTTTAGTAAAAGGTGAAAGTATCTTCGCCTTTCGGACTTGACTTTCGCCTCTCTTTCGCTCATGATGGCCGGAGGTGGCCCGATCCCGGCGCCACCGTGCCGCGGAGGACGCCCCATGAACCTCACCCGCCGCCAGCGCGAGATCCTCGATTTCATCGAGGATTTCATGGACCAGCGGGGCTACAGCCCCAGCCTGGAGGAGATCGCCGCCCGGTTCGGGTTGGCCTCGGTCGCCACCGTCCACAAGCATCTGAAGGCGCTGGAGGAACGCGGCGCCATCCGCCGGGGGCACAACCGGAGCCGCTCGATCACGCTGGTGAAACGGACGATCCGCACCGATGCCACCGTGATCCCCCTGATTGGCCGGGTGGCGGCGGGGGCGCCGATCGAGGCGATCGAGGATGACGAGGAACTCATGATCCCCGAGGACATGCTCGGGCGCCGGCACACCTACGCCCTGCAGGTCCAGGGCGACTCCATGATCGACGAGGGAATCCACCACGGCGACTACGTGGTCATCGAGGAGCGGGGTGCGGCCGAGAACGGCGAGACCGTGATCGCCCTGCTGCCCGGCAACGAGGTCACCCTCAAGCGCTATTTCCGGGAGGGGAAGATCATCCGCCTGCAGCCCGCCAATCCCCGGGTCACACCGGTCATGGTCCCTGAAGAGGATCTGCGCATCCAGGGGGTCGTCATCGGGGTGCTGCGCAAGTACCGCCGCCGGGTGGTGTAGAGTTGATCTGCCTCGGGGACAGGGCATCCGCAGGATCACGCCCCGTATTGCTCATCTCTCCTCGAACCGGTAGAAGCGGATGACGGGGCCGATCTCGTCATCCACTTCCGAGACATACATCCCGCCCTCCTGCATATCCCCGGCACGTACCGGCAGTTCCTGCCGGAAGAGCCACGCCCCGTAGCGGGCGAAGACCTGGTAGATCCAGGGAGCATCCTCCCGGAGCGGATCGCGGTACTCCAGCACCCAGAGACGGCCCGCCGTATCCCAGGTCATGTATTCAAGATGCGGAAAGAGATCGGGCCAGGGCAGTTTGCGTCGGGCTTCCTCGATGAGGCCTTCCCGTTCGTAGTACCGGCTGAGGTAGTCCTCCCGGTGTTCGGGGGTGACCGGGAGCGCCTGGTGCGGGATGATGACCGCCCGGCGGCTCTGATCGGTGAGGTCGATGAAATCGATCCGGAACTCCCGTCCCCACGACCACGCCACGGGCAGGTCGTTCGCCACCGCACTGGCCGGCCAGCCGAGGACGAACGGGTGATGGCGGCTGTCCACGCCGACGATGACGACGCCGGGGGAGTACACGGTATCGATCAGCGTCGCGGTCTCGTGGAGAGCGGTATCACGCACCGCGATCCGGAAGGTGAAGGTATTGGTGCGCGAACTCCGCTGTTTGAGTTCGCAGAGATACGACCGGTTCTCCCAAGGTCCGAGGAAAGCCGCCGGATGAGTGGCCCCCAAGTCGGTGAACTCTTCAGGATAGCGGGTGAGTGAGCGTATGGAGCCGTCGAGGTCCAGAAGGGTCCGGCGGCGCAGACCGCGATCGAAGATGTGGATCGCCTCACCGTCAAAGAGGAAGCGGGCCATGGGACTGAACTCCCCCGGTCCCTGGCCGGAGCGGCCGAATGAGCCCCGATGTACCCCGTCAGGGGTGAAGAGGTGAAACCGGCCGGAGCGGGAGTCGCTGACGACGAGTAGCCCGCTCCGGCTGAGCCCGAGGAAATTAGCACCGGCGAGCAGATAGGTGTCTTCGCTCTGGTCTGAGCCGATGATGGCGGCGGAAGTGACGAGGTACGGATCAACGCGAGGCGGAGCCGGATCCAGGCAGGTCCGCACCGTGACGCCCTCGATGGTCGTCTCGGTGTAGCCGGTCTCGCCGGTGCGGCCGCCGCAGGCGGCGAGGCAGAAGCCCAGGACAAGGATCAGCGGATATCGCCGGATGATCGGGAAAGATGTCATGGCGGTCAGCTCCGTCGGTCAGTAGACACCGCCGCGCTGGATCGCGCGCCTTCAAACGGGGGACAACG
>CAYSYY010000272.1:0-5409 GCA_964435265.1 uncultured Gemmatimonadota bacterium | reverse complement strand
CTGAGCCTCGAGGCCGTACGCCAGGCCCACGCCGATGGGATCGCCCTGCTCGTGACGGTGGACTGCGGCATCAACTCGGTCCGGGAGGCGGCGCTGGCCGACGAACTCGGGCTGGAACTCATCGTAACCGATCACCATACCCCCGGCCCCGAGCTGCCCGCTGCCGTCGCGGTCATCAATCCCCACCGGGAGGGGTGCCGGTATCCTTTCCGGGACCTCTGCGGAGTGGGGATCGCCTACAAGGTGGCGTGTGCCCTGGCGCCGCCCGATACCGGCCCCTCGCTGCTCGAATACCTCGACCTGGTGGCCCTGGGCACGACCGCCGACGTGGTTCCCCTGCTGGGAGAGAACCGGATGTTCGTGAAATACGGTCTCCCGCAGATGCAGCGCACCCGCTGGCCGGGGCTGGCCGCCCTGATCGACCGGGTCGGGCTTTCCGAAGGGGAACTCAGTGCCGGGCAGGTGGTCTTCACCCTGGCCCCCCGTATCAACGCCGCCGGTCGGATGGCCGATGCCGACGACGCTCTGCACCTGCTGCTGACCGATGATCCTTTCGAAGCGGCCGAACTGGCCCGACGGCTCGATGAACGCAACGCCGAACGCCGGGAAGCCGATGCGGCCACCCTGGAGCTGGCGATCGCGATGGTGGAACAGCAGGGCGGGGTCGGGGATCGGCACGCCCTGGTGCTCTGCAGTGAGCAATGGCACCCCGGGGTGATCGGGATCGTGGCCAGCCGTCTGGTGGAGCGGTTCCACCTGCCGACTGTGCTGGTGGCCCTGGACGGGACCGAAGGACGGGGCAGCGCCCGGAGCATCGAGGGCTTCGATCTCTACGATGCCCTCACCGAGTGCAGTGACTACCTCGTGGAATTCGGCGGCCACCCCTATGCGGCGGGCCTCAATGTCGCGCGCAGCCGGCTGGACGCCTTCACGAAAGCATTTGAGGATGTAGCACGTCATCGGCTGTCGCACAATGAGATAGGGCCGGTAATTCATGTTGATTATGAAATAAGGAATGACGATCTGACGGGAGATTTGCTGGAGTGGCTGAAACGCCTCGAGCCCTATGGGGCGCGCAACCGGCGGCCCGTCTTCCTACTCTGCGGAGCCCGATTGCAGAACCGGGCCCGCCGGGTGGGATCGGATGGATGCCACCTCAAGATGGTCATCCAGTCGACCGGTGCGCGTCCGTTCGACGTCATCGGATTCAATCTCGGCGACCGGATCGAAGAGACTGAGCAGGGCGAGCTCGATCTGGTCTTCGCCTTCGAAGAGAACGAGTTCCGGGGGATCAGACGCCCCCAACTGCGCCTGCGGGACATGCGCCCGGCGACCCCGTGAGATGGACTTCTGACCGAGGATACAACTATGCAGGTGACCGAAGAAGCCGCGATGCTCCGTGAGATGGTCCGCAGTTTCGCTGAGAACGAGATCAAACCTCTGGCTGCCGAGATCGACCGTGAGGAGAGGTTCCCACACGAAACGATCGGGAAAATGGCCGAACTCGGCCTGCTGGGTATTACCGTCCCCGAAGAGGCGGGTGGCAGCGGGATGGATACCCTCTGCTACGCCGTGGCCATCGAGGAGATCGCCCGGGTATGCGGTTCCACCGCCCTGATCATGGCCGCCCATGTCTCTCTGGCCTGCCAGCCGCTCCTCCTGTTCGGCACCCCCGAGCAGAAGGAGCGCTACCTCGCCCCCCTGGCTTCGGGCCGCGTCCTCGGCGCTTACGGGTTGAGTGAACCCGACGCCGGCTCCGACGCCGGCGCCACCCGTACCACCGCCGTGCTCGACGGTGATGCCTGGGTCGTCAACGGCACCAAAATGTGGATCACGAACGCCCTGGAGGCCGGAACGATGGTCTTCACCGCCCGGACCGGAGGAGAGGCCACCGGTACGCGCGACATCAGCTCCTTCATCATCGATCCCACCGCCGACGGCGTGACGGTGAACAAGATCCCCGACAAGCTCGGGTGCCGCGGCTCGACCACCTGCGAGGTCGTTTTCGAGGACGCCAGGGTACCCCGGGAGAACCTTCTGGGCGAGCCGGGGAAGGGATTCAAGCAGTTCCTCACCATCCTCGACGGCGGCCGGATATCGATCGCCGCCATGGCTCTCGGACTGGCCCAGGGGGCCTATGAAGAGGCCTTGAAATTCACCCAGGAGCGGGTGCAGTTCGGCCGTCCGGTCGCGAAGTTCCAGGCGGTGGCCTTTACCCTGGCCGAGATGGCCACCCGGATCGAAGCGGCCCGGGGGCTGATCTACGAAGCGGCCCGCCGCAAGGATGCCGGCGGGAACATCATCGCCATTGCCGCCATGGCCAAGTACTATGCCGGCGAAATCGCCCAGTGGGTCACCACGAAAGCGATCCAGCTCCACGGCGGGTACGGCTATACCCATGAGTACCCGGTGGAGCGGATGTGGCGAGACATGAAACTGACCACGATCGGGGAGGGCACCAGCGAGATCCAGCTGCTGGTGATCTCCCGGGAGATCCTGACGGAACTATGAACCTGCCTGCCGCGACCATCGATCTGGGTGGCCTGACCGTTTCGGTCCTGGACGGCGGATCCTTCCGCCTCGACGGCGCCGCCCTGTTCGGTATCTTCCCCCGCGTCTTCTGGGAGAAGATGAACCGGCCCGACGAAGACAACCGGGTGCTGCTCGGCCTCGCTCCGGTGGTCGTCACCACCCCTGCGGGCAGCGCCGTCATCGATCCGGGGATCGGATACGGCTGGGGGGCGCATGCCGTCGACCGCTACGCCCTGCGCGGTCAGCGCCCGCTGGCCGCGATGCTCGCCGATGCGGGCGTCGAACCGGACGACGTGCGGGCGATCATCGCCACCCACCTGCACTTCGATCACGTCTCCGGGGCCGTCACGGGTGCGCTCATCGAGGGGGGCGATTTCTCCGACCCGCGGGTCCTCTCAGAGGGGATGCTCGACGACCTGGAACCCGCGCTCCCCCGGGCCCGGCTAATCGTCCAGCGCGAGGAGCACCTCGATGCCGCCCGTCCCGAACTGCGCACCGCTCCGTACATGGCGGGCGCGGTCAGCCGGGTGTACGAACAGGCGGGACGCCTGGAACTCATCAGCGGCCCGGTCGAACCCCTGCCGGGGGTGAAGCTCGAACCCACCGGGGGACATACCGCCGGACACCAGGTCGTGTGGCTGCAGGGACACGACGGGAGCATGCTCCTCAGCGCCGATCTGGTCCCGACCACCGCCCATCTGCGCAGCGAGGTTCTGGAGGGCGTGGACGCCGAGCCCATCGTCTCGGCCCGGGCCAAGGCCTCCCTGCTCGCCCGGGCGGTTGAACGGGGAGCCTATCTGACTTTCTATCACGCCCCGCGGATCCGCTGGGGCCGGATCCGGTCCGGTCCGGCCGGATCGTACCAGCTCGAAGAAACGGAAACCGTACCGTCACGGGGGATGCGGACCGCCCCCTCCGACGGCGATGCACACACGGGATGACACCCGTCATGGGAAAGGACAGATCATGAGCGCGCGCAACCGGGAACCGGTCATCCTGAGTGCGGTGAGAACACCGACCGGGACCTTCCAGGGGAGCCTGAGCCCGTTGAGCGCTCCCCAGATCGGATCGGTCGCCGTCGCGGCGGCGGTGGAACGGGCGGGGGTGGAGGCCGGGACGATCGACGAGGTCCTGATGGGACAGGTGGTGCCGGCCGGAGTGGGCCAGGCCCCGGCCCGCCAGGCGGCGATCGGCGCGGGGCTGCCCCCCGAGATACCCGCAACCACCATCAACAAGGTCTGCGGCTCGGGCCTGAAAACGGTCATGCTGGCCGCCTCGATGATCAAGGCGGCCGACGGCGATCTCTTCGTCGCCGGGGGCCAGGAGAGCATGAGCAACGTCCCGTACGCCCTCTTCAAGGCCCGGAACGGCCTGCGCATGGGCAACGGCGAGGTCACCGACCTGATGATCCACGACGGGCTGTGGTGCGGCTTCAACGGCTGTCACATGGGCATGCTGGCCGAATACACGGCCGAGAAGTCGTCCCTGACCCGGGAGGATCTGGACACCTACGCCTATCAGAGCCAGCAGAAGGCGGCCCGGGCCTGGGAGGAAGGCCGCTTCACGGCCGAGATCGTGGCGGTGAACGTGCCCCAGCGCAAGGGTGACCCGGTCGTTTTCGCGAAGGATGAGAGCTTCCGCGCCGACACCACGCCCGAGGTACTGGCCGGCCTGCGTCCGGCCTTCTCGAAAGAAGGGATCGTCACCGCCGGGAATTCACCCGGCCTCAACGACGGCGCCGCGGCCCTGGTGGTGGCGGCCCGTGAGAAAGCCGAGGCCCTCGGCGCTCCCGTACTGGCCCGGATCACGGGCTACGCCCAGGCCAGCGTCGATCCGAAGGAGCTCTTTTACGCCCCGGTCCAGGCCGTGCGCCGTCTCCTGGAGCAGCAGGGCACGACCATCGACGCCTACGACCTCATCGAGGCCAACGAGGCCTTCGCTGCCCAGGCTCTGGCCGACGGCCGGGAACTGGGCTGGGACTGGGAACGGGTTAACGTCAACGGCGGTGCGATCGCCCTGGGGCACCCCATCGGAGCCAGCGGAGCCCGGGTGCTCACCACCCTGATCTATGCCCTCAAGGACCGGGGCGGTTCGACCGGTCTGGCCACTCTCTGCCTGGGCGGCGGCGGCGCCGTGGCCCTGGCGATCGAGCTCGAGACCTGACACCGAAAGGAAGGATACCGTGGCTATCGAGAGAATAGCAGTCATCGGGGCCGGCACCATGGGCAACGGTATCGCCCACGTGGCCGCCCTGGCGGGCCGCAAGGTCGTGCTGGTGGATATCGCTCAGGAGTACCTCGACCGGGCCCTGGGTACGATCGAGAAAAACCTGGGCCGTCTGGTCACCAAGGAGGTCATCGCCCAGGCCGAGGCCGAGGCCGCTCTGGCCCGGATCACCACCGGCCTCGAACTCGAAGCGGCCGCCGAGGCCGACCTGGTGGTCGAGGCGGTGCTGGAGAAGCTGGAGATCAAGGAGGAGGTCTGGACGAAGCTGGACAAGATCGCGGGACCCGATGCGATCCTGGCCTCGAACACGTCTTCGATCTCGATCACACGGCTCGGCGCCCTCACCGGCCGTCCCGAACAATTCATCGGCATGCACGTCTTCAATCCCGTACCGGTGATGAAGCTGGTCGAGGTCATCCGCGGCCACGCCACCGACGACGCCACCACCAGCACGGTCATGGGCGAGGCGACGGCGCTGGGGAAGACCCCGGTCGAGGTGCACGACTATCCCGGGTTCGTCTCCAACCGGGTCCTGATGCCGATGATCAACGAGGCGATCTACGCCCTGATGGAAGGGGTGGCCGAGGTCGAGGCGATCGACACCGTCATGAAGCTCGGCATGGCCCATCCGATGGGTCCGCTCACGCTGGC